>NZ_LGDB01000201.1:0-105789 GCF_001279655.1 Streptomyces sp. WM6372
CCCCCACGACCCCCACGACCCCGCCCGCCCCGACGCCCGGCGAGGGCCACTCCGCGGACGAGGCCGCCGTACTCACCCTGGTCAACCAGGAGCGCGCGCAGGCCGGCTGCGGTCCGGTGCGGGCGAACCCGCCGCTCGCGACACTGGCCGCGGCCTTCAGCAAGGACATGGCCACCCGCGGCTTCTTCGACCACACCGACCCCGACGGGAACACCCCGTGGGACCGCGCCACCAAGGCGGGCCTCGCCGGACTCGGCGGCGAGAACATCGCCCGCGGCCAGGGCGACGCCCAGGCCGTCATGAACGCGTGGATGAACAGCCCCGGCCACAAGGCGAACATCCTCAACTGCGAGTTCCGCACCCTCGGCGTCGGCGTGTACGTCGCCGCCGGCGGCCCCTGGTGGACCCAGGACTTCGGCTTCTAGGCACTTACCAACCGAAAGCGCACTCTTCTGGTCAGCGCTGTACGGAGTTAAGCTGGTCGGTATGGAGACAGAGCTGCCGTTCGACGCCTTCGCGCGCGCGTGCCCCTCACGGGAGACCCTGGAGCACGTCACGGGCCGCTGGGGCAGCCTCACGGTGGGAGCCCTGCGCGACGGCTCGTGCCGTTTCAACGAGCTGCGCCGCAAGGTCGACGGCGTGAGCGAGAAGATGCTCTCCCAGACCCTGCAGGCGCTGGAGCGCGACGGCATCGTCAACCGCGAGGCACAGCCGACGAACCCGCCGCGCGTCGACTACGAGCTGACCCCGCTCGGCGTCGAGATCGCCGACCGGCTGCTCGCGCTCATCCACTTCCTCGAAGGCAGCATGCCCCGGGTCATCGACGCGCGGGAGTCCTACGACGCCACGCGCGGCGGCCGCTGACAGCGCGGGCAGAAGTAGCTGGACCGGTTCATCCACGGGCGGCGCCGCATGGGGGTGCCGCAGCGCCGGCAGGGTTCGTCCTCGCGCCCGTAGGCGTCGAGCGAACGGTCGAAGTAGCCGGACTCGCCGTTCACGTTGACGTAGAGGCTGTCGAAGCTGGTGCCGCCGACCTCGAGGGCCGCGTTCATCACGTCCCGGACGTGACCGAGGAGTTCCGCGCTCCGGGGGCGCGTCAGCGTGCCGGTGGCGCGCTCGTAGTGCAGTCGCGCCCGCCACAGCGCCTCGTCGGCGTAGATGTTGCCGACCCCGCTGATCAGCGACTGGTCCAGCAGGGCCCGCTTGACGGTGGTCCGCTTGGCGCGCAGCGCCGCGTGGTAGGCGGCCTCGTCGAAGAGGGGGTCCAGCGGGTCCCGGGCGATGTGCGCGATGACGTCGGGCAGCCCGTCGGGCGTGTTCTCGTGGAGCGAGAGCCCGCCGAAGGTGCGCTGGTCGACGAAGCGGAGCTCGGTCCCGGCGGCGTCCTCGAAGCGCACGCGGATGCGCAGGTGCTTCTCGTCGGCGGCCGCTTCCGGCTGCACCAGGAGCTGTCCGCTCATCCCGAGGTGCCCCAGCACCGAGAGGTCCCGCCCCTCCAGGGGCAGCCACAGGTACTTGCCGCGCCGCTGCGGGACGCCGATCGTCCCGCCCGTCAGGCGCGCCGCGAAATCGGCGGCGCCGGCCGGGTGGCGGCGTACCGCGCGCGGGTGGAGCACCTCGACGGCCGCGACGGTCCGGCCGGCCACCCAGCGCTCCAAGCCCCGCCGTACGACTTCGACTTCGGGCAGCTCGGGCACGGCGGTCCTCCGGGGGCGATGCGGTTCTGGTGCGTTCTGGTCGCTCCCGGCGAGCGTACCGGCCTCCCCCGGCGGGCCCGGAAACGGGTCCGCCCGCCCCTGCACGGTGGCAGGGGCGGGCGGGAGATCCCGAAGGAAGGGCTCAGCCGTTCGGCGTCGGGTCGGCGGGTGTCGGCGACCCGCCGTCCTCTGCCGACGCCGCGACCACGGCATCGGCCTCGGTGTCGGCCGGAGCCGTCACCGTGACCTGGGCGGCGGCGGATGCCGCGGCTTCCGCCGCGATCCGCTCGTCCGCCTTGGCCCGGATGCCGCGCCATGCGGACTCCGCGGCCTGCTGTTCCGCTTCCTTCTTGCTGCGGCCGGTGCCGGTGCCGTACGAGACACCACCGACGCGGGCGGCAGCGGTGAAGGTCTTCTCGTGGTCCGGACCGGTCTCGGTGACCAGGTATTCCGGTACGCCGAGGCCTTCGGCCGCCGTGAGCTCCTGGAGACTGGTCTTCCAGTCCAGGCCGGCCCCGAGGTTGGAGGACTTCTCGATGAGCGGGTCGAAGAGCCGGTGAACCAGCTCCGAGGCCGCGTCGAGGCCCTGGTCGAGGTAGACCGCGCCGATCACCGCTTCAAGGGTGTCGGCGAGGATGGAGGCCTTGTCCCGGCCACCCGTGCCCTCTTCGCCCCGGCCGAGCCGGATGAAGGAGCCGAGGTCGAGGCCGCGCCCGACCTCCGCCAGTGCGCGCGAGTTGACCACCGCGGCCCGAAGCTTGGCCAGCTGGCCTTCGGGCAGGTCGGGGTGGGTCGTGTACAGCGTGTCCGTGACCACCAGACCGAGCACGGAGTCCCCGAGGAACTCCAGGCGCTCGTTGGTGGGCAGACCGCCGTTCTCGTACGCGTACGAGCGGTGGGTCAGTGCACGCACCAGAAGGGCGGACTCGAGTCGATACCCGAGCCGCCCTTCCAGAAGCGTGTGGGACGAGGCCGCGTTGTTACTGTCTGCCTGCTTCTCAGCGTTGGACAGCTCAGACATTGCGCCTCTCACCAGCCGCTCAGACCTCGAGGACCTGGCGCTTGTTGTAGGTGCCGCAGCTCGGGCACGCGATGTGCTGGAGCTTCGGCTCCTGGCAACGCTCACACGAAACCAGGGTGGGGACCGCAGCCTTCCACTGCGACCGGCGGTGGCGCGTGTTGCTGCGCGACATCTTCCGCTTCGGAACAGCCACGGCTACTTCTCCTGCTTCTCGGCGGCGCCCTGAACTCCGTCAGAGGCAGTGCCGCTCATATTGTCCTTCTCGCCGTCCTGATCGGTCACGACGAGTCCTTGCAATGCCGCCCAACGGATGTCGACGGCGTCATGGTGGTGGTCCGGGTCGTCGTTCAGGCTGAGCCCGCAATCGGGGCACAGTCCGAGACAGTCCTCCCGGCACACCGGCTGCATGGGCAGTGCGAGCACCACCACATCACGCAGCACGGGTTCGAGGTCGAACAAGCCGTCCTCGAGGAAGAGCGTGTCCTCGTCGTCCTCGGCGTCGTCGGCCGGCTCCGCCTTCGCGCGGCTCCGGTCGTCGGCGTCAGGGTACGAGAACATCTCCTGGAAGTCCGCCTTGAGCTCGCGCTCGACGGACTCCAGACACCTTACGCACTCCCCTACGGCCGATGCACGGGCGGTGCCTGTGACAAGCACCCCTTCCATGACCGACTCGAGGCGGAGGCTGAGCTTCACCGGGGCGCCTTCCGGCACTCCGATCACGCCGGCGAGACCGAAGTCCGCCGGTGCCGCGATCTCACGGGACAGCCGCTGCATGGCACCAGGACGCCGACCCAGCTCGTGCGTGTCGAACACGAGGGGGTTGCGGTGGTCGAGGCGGGTATTCAGGGCCGTTCCTGCTTTCACAGATCGCTGAAGATCAAAGATTCCGCCACTTGTGGGCAGCATGGATCGCGGTGCATACGCGCGACCGAAGAGCCAGGATACCCGGCGCTTCGCTCTGAGCCCAATCCGGCCTCAGCGACCCTGTTCGTACTGGCGCAGCTGGTCCAGATTGATCATGCTCGTGTCGAAGAAGCTGGTCTCGTCGAGCGCGGGCTGCTGCTCGTGCGGGGGCTGCTGGTACTGCGCGGCCTGCGGCTGCTGCGCAGCGTACTGCGCGGCGTAAGCCGCTCCGGTGGGGCCGGTGCTTGCACCGGAATACGGGTCCGACTGCTGCTCGTAGCCCAGCGCCGCGTACGGGTCCGGCTGCTGGACCTGCTGCTGATAGGCGTAGGGGTCCCCGTAAGAGGGTGCGGCGTAAGCCGCTCCGGTGGAGCCGGTGCTTGCACCGGGGTAGGCGTCCTGCTGCTGGGGCTGCGGGTAGCCGTACGCGTCGTACGCGGGCTCCTGCTGGGCCTGCGCCGGGATCACGGGCGCCATCGGGGCCGCCGGCTCCGCCAGGCCCGCCAGGAAGTCCGCGTCGCTGGCCGAGCGGGACTGCTGCGACCCCGCCGCGTCCTGGGCTGCCATGTGCGCGCCGAGGTCGTCCGTGGGCACCCGGCCCAGCAGCTTCTGGCGGCCGCGGCCGACCGCCTCCAGGGTCTTGGAGAGCACCGCCTCGAACGTCGCCAGCTTGGTGTCCACGTACGCGTCCGCCTGCCGGCGCTGCGTCTCCGGGTCGTGGCTGCGCTCGGGCGCCTCGGCGTCCGGGTAGCCCTGCTCGTCCAGCCCGGGTCCGCGGCCCAGCAGCTTCTCGCGGCCGCGGTCGACCGAGCCGATGGTCTTGGTGAGCACGACCTCGAAGTTCGCGAGCTTGCTGTCGACGTAGTCGTCGGCCTCGGCCCGGATCTCCTCGGCCTCCCTGCGGGCGTCCGCCAGGATCCGGTCCGCCTCGGCCTGCGAGCGGCGCGCGACCTCGGTGTCGGAGATCAGCGAACCGCGCTGGGCGTGCGCCGACTCGATGATCTGCTCCGCCTCGCGGCGGGCGTCCTCGACCATCTGCTCCCGGCCGCCGATGAGCTCCTGCGCCTGCGCGAGCGAGCCGGGCAGCGCCTGGCGCACCTCTTCGAGCTGGGCGAGCAGCTCGGCGCGGTTGATCACGCAGGAAGCCGACATGGGCATGGACCGGGCGCCGCCGACGGCCGCGACGATCTCGTCGAGCTTCTTCTGCACGTCCATGGGGGCTCGCACTCTCTCGGCCTCGGGCGGTTCCTGAGACGGACGGGACGACTGTAAGGCCACCGGGCGAACGCCCGACACCGGCTGACGGCCCGTCAGTCCGTCAGCGGTCGGCGAGCCGCTCGGTCAGCGCCGCGTGCACGTGCGGAGGCAGCAGGTGGGCGACGTCGCCGCCCCAGGCCGCGACCTCCTTGACCAGGGAGGACGACAGGAAGCTGTAGGTGGGGTTGGTCGGGACGAACAGCGTCTCGACGCCCGAGAGCCCCATGTTCATCTGGGCCATCTGGAGCTCGTAGTCGAAGTCGCTGACCGCGCGCAGGCCCTTGACGATGGCCGGGATGTCGCGCTGCTTGCAGAAGTCGACGAGCAGCCCGTGGAAGGACTCCACCTCGACGTTGCCGTAGTCGGCGGTCGCCTCGCGGATCAGCTCGATCCGCTCCTCGACGGTGAACAGTCCCTGCTTGGACTGGTTGATCATCACGGCGACGTGCACGACGTCGTAGAGCCGGGAGGCCCGGCCGATGATGTCGAGGTGTCCGTTGGTGATGGGGTCGAATGACCCGGGACAGACGGCTCGGCGCAACTTGGGTCCCTCGCTCTCCGATGCGGGCATCATGAGTCTTCGCTGGTGAAGGCGGCGCGACCGTACCAAAGGGTGCCTTCGCCGTACTTGCGGGAGCGCAGCGGCTCGAAGCCCTCGGGCCAGGGGAAGGCCCCGCTCCTCGTGCTGCGCTCCACGGTGACGAGCGCATCGTCCGTGAGCCAGCCATTGGCGCGGAGTGTGAGCAGGATCTCGCCAAGATCGTCGTGGCCGACGGCGTACGGCGGGTCCAGGAAGACGATGTCGTACGGGGCCGCGCCGGCCGGGACCGCCACGATCTGCTCCGCCTTGCCCGCCCGGAACTCGGCGCCGGGCAGGCCCAGCGCCTTGATGTTGTCCCGGATCGCCTTGGCGGCCTTGGCCTCGGGCTCCACCAGCAGTGCGTGGGCCGCGCCGCGGGAGAGGGCCTCCAGGCCGACCGCGCCGGAGCCGGCGTACAGGTCGAGCACCCGGGCCCCCTCGACGCCGTGCAGCGACTCCCAGGTCGAGAAGAGGCCTTCGCGCATCCGGTCCGAGGTCGGGCGGGTGCCGGTGCCCGGGGGCACGGTCAGCCGTCGCCCGCCGGCGCTGCCGGCGATCACGCGGGTCATCTGGGGTCCTTCGGTACGACGGTGAGGGCTACTGCGGAGTTCAACGATAGGTCGTTCCGCTCGAGAGGGACCCGAGCGGTACCGCCCGGGCCGGGCGGCGCGGGCTCATCCCTTCTCCAGGTACTGCTCGCGCTCGGTGTCCAGCAGGGCGTCCAGCGCGCCGCGCAGGCCCGGCAGCCGCTCCAGCTCGGGGTCTTCGGCGACCACGCGGGCGGCCTCCTCCCGGGCCTGGGCGATGACCTCCTCGTCCTCGATGACCGCGAGCATGCGCAGCGAGGAGCGCACGCCCGACTGGGCCTGGCCGAGGACGTCGCCCTCCCGGCGCTGTTCGAGGTCGATGCGGGAGAGCTCGAAGCCGTCGAGGGTGGCGGCGACCGCGGCGAGCCGGGCCCGGGCGGGGCTCGCCTCGTGCATCTCGCTGACCAGCAGGCACAGGCCCGGCGCGGAGCCGCGGCCGACGCGGCCGCGCAGCTGGTGGAGCTGGGAGACGCCGAACCGGTCCGCGTCCATGATCACCATGACCGTGGAGTTCGGGACGTTCACGCCGACCTCGATGACGGTGGTGGCGACCAGCACCTTGACCTCGCCGGCGGCGAAGCGGCGCATGACGTCGTCCTTGTCGGCCGGGTCCATCCGGCCGTGCAGCACCTCCACGGGCAGCCCGGCGAGCGGCCCCCGCCTCAGCTGCTCGGCGATCTCCAGGACGGCCAGCGGCGGCCGCTTCTCGGCGTCGTCCTCGGCGGAGGCCTTCTTCTTCGGGTCGTCCTCGCCGTCGCCGATGCGCGGGCACACCACGTACGCCTGGTGCCCGTTCTCGACCTCCTCGCGCACCCGCTCCCAGGCCCGGGTCAGGAAGTGCGGCTTGTCCTTGGCCGGTACGACGTGGGTGGCGATCGGGGAGCGGCCGGCGGGCAGCTGGTCGAGGACGGAGGTCTCCAGGTCCCCGAAGACGGTCATCGCGACGGTGCGCGGGATCGGGGTCGCGGTCATGACCAGCAGGTGCGGGGGCTGCTTCCCCTTGGACCGCAGCGCGTCGCGCTGCTCGACGCCGAAGCGGTGCTGTTCGTCGACCACGACCAGGCCGAGGTCGTGGAACTGCACCTTGTCCTCGATGAGCGCGTGCGTGCCGATGACGATGCCGGCCTCGCCGGTGACCAGGTCGAGCAGGGCCTGCCGGCGTGCGGGCATCCCCATGGACCCGGTGAGCAGCACGACCTTGGTGCCCTGGTCGGAACCGCCGAGCATGCCGCCTTCGGCGAGCTCGCCCATCATCTCGGTGATGGACCGGTGGTGCTGCTGGGCGAGCACCTCGGTGGGCGCGAGCATGGCGGCCTGTCCCCCGCAGTCCACGACGGCCAGCATGGCCCGCAGCGCCACCATCGTCTTGCCCGATCCGACCTCGCCCTGGAGGAGGCGGTGCATGGGGTGGCTCGTGGCCAGGTCTTCGAAGATCTCGCGGGAGACGGTCTGCTGGCCGTCGGTGAGGGTGAAGGGGAGTTTGGCGTCGAAGGCGTCGAGCAGGCCGCCCGGGGCGGGGCGGCGGGGGACGGCCGGGAGCTGGGAGTCGGCGTGCCGGCGGCGGGCAAGGGCAACTTGGAGGACGAAGGCCTCGTCCCACTTCAGGCGCTGGCGGGCGTCCTCGATGTCGGCCTTGGTGGCCGGCCGGTGGATCTTCAGGAGGGCCTCGGTGAGCGGGACCAGTCCGCGGTCCTCGCGCAGGGCGTCCGGCAGCGGGTCCAGGGCCTCCCGGGCGCTCGGCAGCACGGCGTCCACGCACTTGGCGATCTTCCAGGACTCCAGCTTGGCGCAGGCCGGGTAGATCGGGATGAGCTGGTTCGCGAAGGCGGTCGCGGCGTCCCGGTCGGAGGCGTCCGCGCCGAGCGGCTCGTACGCGGGGTGGGAGAGCTGGAGCTTGCGGTTGAACATGCCGACCTTGCCCGCGAACATGGCGCGGGTGCCCGGCAGCAGGTCCTTGTGCGGCTTGTGGACGCCCGCCCCGAAGAAGACCAGCTGGAGGCGGCCGCTGCCGTCGGTGATGGTCACCTCCAGGCGTTTGCCGCGGCCCCCGTTGAAGGTCAGGATCCGGGCGTCGGCGACCTGGGCGACGACCGTCACGTGCTCGTCGATCTGGTCGGCGAGCTCGGCCAGCGAGGTCAGCTCGCCGCGCTCGGCGTAGCGCCGCGGGTAGTGGTGCAGCAGGTCCAGGGCCGTGTGCAGGCCGAGCTGCTCGGCCAGCACCTTGGCGGTGGCGGGGCCGAGCGTCTTCTTGAGGTCTTCGTCGAGCGCGGGCACGCCTTCATTGCACACCATGGCGCTGACAAGTCGGCTATTCGACCCCGATGAGCAGGGGCGCGGAATACCGCCCGCCGCGGTAGGTGACGGTGTCCACCGCCAGGTGCCCGTGCTGGACGTACGCCTCCAGGCGCTCGGCGAGGGCGTCCGGCACCTCCGGCCCCAGGACCAGGGTGACCAGTTCGCCGCCCGAGCCCAGCATCCGTTCCAGGACCGCCTGGGCGGTCTCGTCGAGGCCGGCGCCGATGACGGCGACGTCCCCGTCGATGAGCCCGAGCACGTCCCCGGCCTGGCAGATGCCGGCGGAGGTGAACGACTGCCGTTCGGCGACGGCGAGTTCCGCGTAGCGGGTGGCGCCGGCGGCCGCGGTCATGGTGACCACGTCCTCGTCGAAGCTGCCCTCCGGGTCGTGGACGGCGAGGGCGGCCAGGCCCTGCACCGCGGACCGGGTGGGGATCACGGCCACCCGTACGCCGTCGGCCCGTGCCTGTTCGGCGGCGGCGGCCGCGACGGCGCGCTGGTCGGCGCCGCCGGGCAGCAGCACCACCTCGCGGGCGTGCGCGCGCCGGATGGCTTCGACGAGCGCGGCGGCGTCCGGGACCTCACCGGGGCGGGCGAGCACGGTGGTCGCGCCCGCCTCCCCGCACAGCCCGGCGAGCCCCTCGCCCGGGACGACGGCGACGACGGCCCGCTGGACGCGCTCGCCGCGGGCCCGGCGCCGCTCGTCGGCGAAGTGGGTGATGCGGATCCGGTACGGCCGGCCGGCGACCACGCCGGCCTCCACGGCGGCGCCGGGGTCGTCGACGTGGACGTGCACGTTCCACAGTCCGTCGCCGCCGACCACCACGAGGGAGTCCCCGAGTCCGTCGAGGCGCTCGCGCAGCTCCGTCACGGCCGGCTCGGCGGCCTCCAGCAGGTAGATCACCTCGTAGGCGGGCCCGCCCTGCTCCTCGGCGTCGCAGGGCCGCGGCGGCCGCGGTACGGGCACGGCCCGGCCGCGGACGGCCTCGGCGGCGGGCTGCCGGCCGGACAGCGCCTGCCACAGGGCCCCGAGTACGGCGACCAGCCCGCAGCCCCCGGCGTCGACCACTCCCGCCCGGCCCAGCTCGGCCAGCTGCCCCGGGGTGGCGGCGAGGGCCGCGCGGGCCCCGTCGTAGGCGGCCAGGGCCACGTCGGCGGCGGTCCCGGCGGCCGCTCCGGCCGCCTCGCCGGCCCGTGCCGCCGCGGCGGCGACGGTGAGCATCGTGCCCTCCACCGGGTGCGCGACGGCCCGGTACGCCTCCTCGGCGGCCCGGGTCAGCGCCTCGGCCAGCATCCGGCCGGGTCCGCGGTCCCCCGGCTCGTCGCCGAGTACGTCGGCCACGCCGCGCAGCAGCTGCGCCAGGATCGTCCCCGAGTTCCCGCGGGCGCCTATGAGGGCGCCGTGCGCGTAGGCCCGTACGGCCTCGGGGAGGGACGGGGTCCCGGTCCCGGGAACCGGGCCGTTCCCGTCGCCGTCCGCTGTGGTCTCGCTCACGCTTGCGGGTGACGTTCCGAGGGCCTCGGCCAGGGCGCGGTCCGCCGACTCGGCGGTCAGGTAGAGGTTGGTTCCGGTGTCCGCGTCCGCGACCGGGTAGACGTTGATCGCGTCGATGTCCTCGCGGGCCCGGCCCAGCGCGGCCACGGCCAGCGAGCTCCAGGTGCGCACCGCTTGGGCGTCGAGCTCGTCGGCGGGCTGCGGCTGCGGCTCGTGCTGCACCGGGCGTTCCTCCTCGTGCGGTCCAGGGTTCACCGCAGGGTAACCAAGGACTGCCGGGCGCCCGGGGCCCCGGGCGGGATCGGCGGCGGCCATGGTAGTTTTCTTGGACGGACGCAGTCGTTGTATGCTGCTCCGGTTGCCCGATGAAAGTCGGGCCAATTCCCCCGGCAAACCACTCAGACTTCTCAGACTTCTGATCCGGTGCGCCGGATTTCACTGTAAGTG
This sequence comes from Streptomyces sp. WM6372, assembly GCF_001279655.1. Taxonomy (NCBI): domain Bacteria; kingdom Bacillati; phylum Actinomycetota; class Actinomycetes; order Kitasatosporales; family Streptomycetaceae; genus Streptomyces; species Streptomyces sp. WM6372. The sequence continues at coordinate 10,283 of NZ_LGDB01000201.1, forward strand.
CATCTGAAGTCTTTGGAGTGACCTGTGGCTGCCAACTGCGACGTTTGCGCCAAGGGGCCGAGCTTCGGCAACAACATCTCCCACTCGCACCGCCGCACCTCGCGTCGCTGGAACCCGAACATCCAGCGCGTTCGTGCCATGGTCAGTGGGACGCCGAAGCGCCTCAACGTCTGCACCTCGTGCATCAAGGCCGGCAAGGTCTCGCGCTGACGCCAACCGTCGTAGCGCAGCCCTTTCCGGTTGCCAAGAAGGCCGGTCCACCTAGTGGACCGGCCTTTTGCCTTGTCCGGACCGGCGGACAAGGGCACGGGCACAGGCACGGGCGTGAAGAGGGCCACCGCGTGACGTGACGCGGTGGTCCTCTGTCGTCCTGCCGCCGTCAGCGGTGCCACTGCCAGGCGTGGTCCACCGGGCCGATGCCGCCGCCGAGCGCGAAGCCGGCCGCGATGGCGCCGCTCACGTACTCCTTGGCCTCCATGACGGCCTGCGGCACGTCCTGCCCCTTGGCGAGCCCGGCGGCTATCGCACTGGCCAGGGTGCAGCCGGTGCCGTGGGTGTGCCGGTTGTCGTGGCGGGGCGCCCGCAGCCACAGCTGCGTGTCCCCGTCGGTGAGCAGGTCGGCGGCCTCGCCGCCGTGGGCGGCCAGGTGCCCGCCCTTGATCAGCGCCCACTCCGGCCCGTACGCGAGCACGGCGTCCGCGGCGCGCCGCATGTCGTCCTCGTTCTCCACCAGCACGCCCGTGAGCTGCGCCACCTCGTCCAGGTTCGGGGTGGCCACGGTGGCCCGCGGCAGCAGTTCCTTGCGTACGGCGTCCAGCGCCGAGGCGGCGAGCAGCGCGTCCCCGTGCTTGGAGACCCCGACCGGGTCGACGACCGCGGGGGCGGAGGTGGCGGCCAGCAGTTCGGCCACGGTCTCCACCAGCGCGGTGGAGGCCAGCATCCCGGTCTTGACCGCGTGGACGCCCATGTCGTCCACGACGGCCCGGTACTGGGCCTTCACGGCCTCCGCGGGCAGTTCCCAGGCCCCCTGCACCCCGAGGGAGTTCTGGGCGGTCACGGCCGTCACCACGCTCATCCCGTGCACGCCGAGCGCCAGCATCGTCTTGAGGTCGGCCTGGATCCCGGCGCCACCGCCGGAATCGGATCCGGCGACGGTCAGGCACAGCGGTGGCGCGTCGGTCATCTGGAGGTCTCCTCGGTGGACGGGTCGGAGCCGAAGTGGTCCCAGCCGCCGGTGCTCGTCCAGGGGGCGCCGTCCACGGTCACCTGGGGCAGCGCGGACCGGTTCAGCACCTCCCCGATGACCTTCCACCGGGCCGGCAGTTTCACGTCGGGCGGGAAGGTCGCCACGATGGCGTGATCTTCTCCTCCGGTGAGCACCCACTGCAAGGGGTCGACCCCGACGGCCTGCCCGATGTCGTGCATCTGCGTCGGGATGTCGACGGCCGCGGAGCGCAGGTCGATCCGTACCTTGCTGGCCTCCGCGATGTGCCCGAGGTCGGCGATCAGGCCGTCGCTGACGTCGGTCATCGCGGTGGCGCCGAGCCCGGCGGCCGCGGGGCCGGCGTGGTACGGGGGTTCGGGGCGCCGGTGCGCCTCGACGAAGGCCCGCGGGGAGCGGAACCCGCGCGAGAGCACGGCGAATCCGGCCGCGGACCAGCCCAGCCAGCCCGTGACGGCCACGACGTCGCCGGGCTGGGCGCCGGAGCGCAGCACGGGCTCGTGGTTGCGCAAGTCGCCGAGGGCGGTGATGGCCACGGTGATGGTGTCCCCGCGGACGACGTCGCCGCCGACCACGGCCGCGCCGGCGACCTGGCACTCGTCGCGGATGCCGTCCATCAGCTCGGTGGGCCAGGTGACCGGCAGCTCGGCCGGGACGACGAGGCCGAGCAGCAGCGCGGTCGGCACCGCGCCCATGGCCGCGATGTCGGCGAGGTTCTGCGCGGCGGCCTTGCGGCCGACGTCGTAGGCCGTGGACCAGTCGCGCCGGAAGTGCCTGCCTTCCAGCAGGATGTCGGTGCTCGCCACGACCCGCCGGTCGGGGGCCGACACGACCGCGGCGTCGTCGCCCGGTCCGAGCCGGACCGCCGGGGTGGTGGTGAGCCGTGAGGTGAGCTCCCGAATGAGCCCGAACTCCCCCAGCTCGCCCACAGTGCCCTTCATCGCTGTGCCCCTTCTTGCCCAGTCCGCTTGCGGTCGCGAGCCGTCACAGCTCTGGGTACCGTCAACAGATACGTCAACTTCTGCTCTCCGTACGCCCCGCCGTGCGTGGCGCCGTGCCCCCGGGTCTCCCCGTGGTGCTCGGCAACGCGGTACCGTGGCGTCCCTTCTTCCCCGGGCCCACCCGAATCCCTGGGCCCAACCGAAGGTTAGGGGAATCGATCCTCGTGGCCGCCCTGGAGGTTCCGTGGTACAGGCGTACATCCTTATCCAGACCGAGGTGGGCAAGGCGTCGTTCGTCGCCGAGTCCATCAGCCAGATCCCGGGGGTGATCCAGGCCGAGGACGTGACGGGCCCGTACGACGTCATCGTGCGCGCCCAGGCCGACACCGTGGACGAGCTCGGCCGCATGGTCGTCGCCAAGGTGCAGCAGGTGGAGGGCATCACCCGCACCCTGACCTGCCCGGTGGTCCATCTGTAGCCCCCGTCTACTCTTGGCCGGTGATGACCCTCCACCGCCGGCCCCTGCGTCTGCCCGCCCTGCCCGTACTGGTCTCGGTACTGGCCCTCGCGGGCTGTACCCCGGGTGATTCCGAAGCCCGGGTGGACCCGCCGCCCACGCCGCCCGCCGACGTCGCGGGGTTCTGTGCAGCACTGCACGGGGAACTCCCGGAGACGGTGGCCGGCCTGGCGCGGGCCAAGACGGCGCCGGAGTCGGACCTGACCGCCGCGTGGGGCGGCTCGGCGATCGTACTGCGGTGCGGTATCCCCAAGCCCCCCGAGATGGCTGATCCCCGGCAGGAGGGCGTCGAGGTCAACGGCGTCCGCTGGCTGCTGGAGAAGGTCCCCGACAGCGCCGGCGGGGGGTTCCGGTTCATCACCGGGATGCGGCTCGCGTACACCGAGGTCCGGGTCGACAAGGAGCATGCCACGGATGCGGGGATGCTCGTCGGGCTGTCCGCCGTCGTGGCCAAGACCGTCCCCGAGGGCATCTCCTCGTACTGACGCCGGGCCCCGCGCCCCTTCGCACACCGACCGCCCGCCGGGAATCCCGGCGGGCGGTCGGCATGTACGGCGCTGCGGCTGCGGCTAGCGCAGACCGGTGGAGCGGTTCAGGGCCGCCTGGATCAGGCGGTCCACCAGCTCCGGGTACTCGATGCCCGACTCCTGCCACATCCGCGGGTACATGGAGATCGGGGTGAAGCCCGGCATCGTGTTGATCTCGTTGATGACGAACGTGCCGTCCTCGGTGAGGAAGAAGTCGGCGCGCACGAGGCCCTCGCAGGACGCGGCGTCGAACGCCTCGATCGCGAGCCGCTGCACCTCGGCGGTCTGCTCCGGGGTGAGCGGAGCGGGCACGAGCCCGGAGGCGGAGTCGATGTACTTCGCCTCGAAGTCATAGAAGTCGTGGCTGGAGACCGGCGGGATCTCGGCGGGCACGCTCGCGCGCGGCCCGTCCTCGAACTCCAGCACCCCGCACTCGATCTCGCGGCCGCGCAGCAGCGCCTCCACGATGATCTTCGGGTCGTGGCGCTGCGCCTCGCGGACCGCCGCGTCCAGGCCGGAGGCGTCGTCGACCTTGGTGATGCCGATGGAGGAGCCGGCCCGGGCGGGCTTGATGAACAGCGGCCAGCCGTGCTCGCCCGCGAAGTCCAGGATCCGGGCCGTGGCGGCGTCGCGGTCGGCGTCCCACTCGCGGGGCCGGACGGTCACGTACGGGCCGACGGGGAGGCCGAAGGAGGTGAAGACGCGCTTCATGTACTCCTTGTCCTGGCCGACGGCCGAGGCGAGGACGCCCGAGCCGACGTACGGGATGCCGGAGAGCTCCAGCAGTCCCTGCAAGGTGCCGTCCTCGCCGTACGGGCCGTGCAGCATCGGGAAGACGACGTCGACCTCGCCCAGGGCCTTGGGGACGGCTCCCGGTTCGGTGTAGACGACCTCGCGGTTGGCCGGGTCGACGGAGAGCACGACGGCGCCGTCCTCGGAGTCCGCGAGCTCCTCGACGCTCGGCAGCTTGCGGTCGGCGATGGCCATCCGCGCGGGCTCGTCGGCGGTCAGCGCCCACCGGCCGTCCGTGGTGATGCCGATGGGCAGCACTTCGTACTTGGTCCGGTCGATGGAGCGCAGCACGGCGCCCGCGGTGACGACCGAGATGGCGTGTTCCGAGCTGCGGCCGCCGAACACGACGGCCACGCGGGGCTTGCGGCCCTGCTGCTCAGGGGTCTGGGGGAGGTTCTCGCTGCTCATATCGCCACGACGATACCCGGTCGGGCGTTCGGAAAGGAGTCAGCGGCGCTCCGGTTTGGCGCTGCGCCCCATCAGTTCCTTCAGCGCGACCAGCGGCGGCTTGCCGTGGTGGACGATGTCGACGACGGTGTCGGTGATCGGCATGTCGACCCCGTGGCGGCGGGCCAGATCGGCCACCGACTCGCAGGACTTGACGCCCTCGGCGGTCTGCTTGGTGACCGCGATGGTCTCCTCCAGCGTCATTCCGCGGCCGAGGTTGGTGCCGAAGGTGTGGTTGCGGGAGAGCGGCGAGGAGCAGGTGGCGACGAGGTCGCCGAGGCCCGCGAGACCGGAGAAGGTGAGCGGGTCGGCGCCCATCGCCAGGCCCAGCCGGGTCGCTTCGGCGAGGCCCCGGGTGATGAGGGAGCCCTTGGTGTTGTCGCCCAGTCCCATGCCGTCCGCGATGCCGACGGCGAGGCCGATGACGTTCTTGACGGCGCCGCCCAGCTCGCAGCCGATGACGTCGGTGCTCGTGTACGGGCGGAAGTACGGGGTGTGGCAGGCGGCCTGGAGGCGCTGTGCGACGGCCTCGTCGGAGCAGGCGACGACGGCGGCGGCCGGCTGCCGGGCGGCGATCTCACGGGCCAGGTTGGGGCCGGTGACGACGGCGACGCGCTCGGCGGGGACCTTGGCCACCTCCTCGATGACCTCGCTCATGCGCTTGGCGCTGCCGAGTTCGATGCCCTTCATCAGGGAGACGAGCACGGCGTCGGCGGGCAGCAGCGGGGCCCATTCGGCGAGGTTGCCGCGCAGGGTCTGGGAGGGGATGGCGAGGACCGCGAAGTCGGCGCCGGCCGCGGCCTCGGCCGGGTCGGTGGTGGCGCGCATGTTCGCGGGGAGTTCGACGTCCGGGAAGTAGTCCGGGTTGGTCCGGCCGGTGTTGATGGCGTCGACGACCTCGCGGCGGCGGCCCCACAGGGTCACCTCGCAGCCTGCGTCGGCGAGCACCATGCCGAAGGCCGTGCCCCAGGAGCCGGTTCCGAAGACGGCTGCCTTCACGGGACGTGTCACTTCAGGTCCTCCCCCGCGGCCTTGCGCCGCTGTTCCAGCCTGGCCTTGCGATGGTCGTACGGCTGCTCCGGCGCCTTCTCGCCGCGCAGCTCCTCCAGCAACTCCGTGATGGCCGCCATGATGGTCTCGGTGACCTCCTTGAGCACGTCCGGGGTGGGCTCCCGGTCGTAGAACTCGGAGAGGTCCACGGGGGGTCCGGCCAGTACCTGGAGGGTCTTGCGCGGGAACAGGCGCACCTTGTCCTCCTTGGCGTAGGGCGGCATCGCGAGGTTCGCGCCCCACTGGGCCACCGGAATGACGGGCGCCTTGGTCATCAGCGCCACCCGCGCCGCGCCGGTCTTGCCGGCCATCGGCCACATGTCCGGATCGCGGGTCAGGGTGCCTTCCGGATAAAACGCCACGCATTCGCCGCGCTCGATCGCGTCCACGGCGGCCCGGAATGCGTCCAGGGCGTTGGTGGTCTCGCGGTAGACCGGGATCTGGCCGGAGCCGCGCAGGATCGCGCCGACGACGGGGACCTTGAAGAGGGCCGCCTTCGCGAGCAATCGGGGCACCCGGCCGGTGTTGTACTGGAAGTGCGCGTAGGAGAGCGGGTCCAGATACGAGTTGTGATTGACGGCCGTGATAAACCCGCCGTCGGCCGGAATGTGATCCATTCCCCGCCAGTCCCGCTTGAAGAGCACCACCAGCGGCGGTTTTGCGATGACCGCCGCCAGGCGGTACCAGAAGCCGATTCTGCGGCGGGACACTCGGACACCTTCCTCTAGGACCGGTGCGCGGCTGGGCACCTCGTCGGCCGGACAAGTGTGGCCTCAGGTCCGGTCTCTGTCGAGAACACCGTACGCCCCGCCCGGAGCACCGGACCTCCGGGCCGACCGGGCAGAGGCGACAATGGGCCGACGCATGACCAGGCCATGACCCGGCCATGGTCCACGCATCGACGGACGCGCACCGGAGGGAAGGGGTCCGCCACGAACGCGGTCTGGAGTCTGGTGGTCCCGTTGAAGCCCCTGGCGGTGGCCAAGAGCCGCCTCGCGGCGGCCGTGGGCGGATCCCGCGCCGGGCTCGCGCTGGCGTTCGCGCAGGACACCGTGGCGGGGGCGCTGGCCTGCGCGGCGGTCGCGGATGTGGTGGTCGTCACGGACGACGCCGGGGCCGGAAAGGAACTGGCGCGGCTGGGAGCCCGGATCGTGCCGGACGCCCCGGCCGCCGGACTCAACGCGGCGCTGGCCCACGGAGCGCTGGAGGTGCGCAGGGCCCGGCCCGGGGCGGCGGTGGCCGCGATGAACGCGGATCTGCCCGCGCTGCGGCCGCCGGAATTGCTACGCGTGCTCGAAGCCGCATCCGCATTTCCCCGTGCATTTCTGGCGGATGCGGCGGGAATCGGTACGACCCTGCTTTCCGCTGCGCCGGACGTGGAATTGGCACCCTCGTTCGGAGGTCCGTCACGGGCCCGGCATTCGGCTTCGGGAGCTGCGGAAATAGGCCTGGCGGATGTCGAGAGCGTACGCCGGGACGTGGACACGGGAGCGGATCTGCGCAGGGCCCTCGCCCTCGGCGTGGGCCTTCACACGGCCCTATACAGTGCCCGTATGCAGGCGACCGCGTACACGTACGACTCCCAGACCCGCAGCGGCAGCGTGCTGCTGGACGACGGCACCCCGGTGCCCTTCGAGGCCCCGGCCTTCGAGGCGGGCGGCCTGCGGCTGCTGCGGCCCGGGCAGCGGGTCCGGATCGAGACGGACGGCGAGGGGCCGGCCCTGAGGATCACGCTGGTCACCCTGCAGACCTTCTGACCCCACCGCGCTACGACCCTTCTGACCTGCACGGACAGTAGGGAAGGCGGCGGACAGCACCGCGGGCCGGCTTCCCCAGGAGGGGGAAGCCGGCCCGGCGTGTGTGACTCGTGGCCTTACTTCTTGCGGGCCGTGGTCTTCTTCGCGGTGGTCTTGCGCGCCGTCGTCTTCTTGGCGGGCGCCGTGGTCTTCGCGGTGGCCTTCTTGGCCGCCGGAGCCGTCTTCTTGGCGGTGGCGGTGGTCTTCTTCGCCGTCGTCGCGGCCTTCTTGGCCGTGGCGGTGGTCTTCTTCGCCGTCGCCGTGGTCTTCTTCGCCGCGGCGGTCTTGGCGACCACCTTCTTGGCGACGACCTTCTTCGCGGTGGTCTTCTTGGCGACCGCGGTCTTCGCCGCCGCCTTTTTGGCGGTGGTGGCCTTCTTGGCCACGGCCTTCTTGACCGTCGCGGAAGCACCGCCGGAGAGGCTGCCCTTGGGCGCCTTCTTCACCGACACCTCGCCGCCCTTGGGCAGCTTCTTGGTGCCCGCGACCAGGTCCTTGAAGCCCTGGCCCGCGCGGAAGCGGGGAACAGAGGTCTTCTTGACCCGGACGCGCTCACCCGTCTGCGGGTTGCGGGCGTAGCGGGCCGGACGGTCGACCTTCTCGAACGAGCCGAAGCCCGTGACCGAGACCCGGTCGCCCGCGACCACAGCGCGGACCATCGCGTCCAGTACCGCGTCGACAGCGTCCGCGGCCTGCTGGCGACCGCCCAGCTTGTCGGCAATCGCTTCTACGAGCTGCGCCTTGTTCACGTCTTCCCCTTCGGAGACTTCGCCAGAACGAATGTGTTCAAGCTTATTTCGCACGTTAGGCGGATATATACCGCAAATCAAACACGAAACGGGCTAATCACCCTAGTGCCGCAACGGTGTAGGTCGTTACGGAGTTCCTTCGCATCAGTCGCCTTCAGGGAATCGACCCTCGTCGAGGTCCTTCATCAACCTGTCCAGGCGCCTTGCCGCATCGGCGAGATCGTGCTTCGCCGCGGCCGTGACGACCAACAGCTTCCGGGACAGCGCCATCCTTACGCCCTCCGGGACTTGCAGTGTGCGCACCCTTGCGTGTGCTTCTTTCAGCCGGTCCGCGACGAGTTCGTAGAGCTCAAGTTGACTGTCGCGTTCCATGCACAGATTGTGCCATCTGGGGCGAGTTGTCGCCTCACGGGGCCTCAACACACGGCTGTGCCCCCCGCCCGAAGGCGGGGGGCACAGTGTTGTCGATGTGATCACCCAAAGGTGAATAAGCGCTGATCAGGCTGGAATCAGACCCTAATCGTGCGCGGCTTGAAGCTCGGTCGGGCGCTTTCGTACGTGTCGATGTCCGCTTCGTTCTGAAGGGTGAGCGAGATGTCGTCCAGACCCTCCAGCAGACGCCAGCGGGCGTTGTCGTCGAGTTCGAACTCCGCCTCGATTCCGGCCGCGCGGACCTGGCGGGCGACCAGGTCGACCGTCACCTCGGCGGTCGGGTCGGCCTCGGTCAGCTCCCACAGCCGGTCGACGGTCTCCTGCGGCAGGACCACGGTCAGCAGACCGTTCTTCAGCGAGTTGCCGCGGAAGATGTCGGCGAAGCGGGAGGAGATGACGGTCTTGAACCCGAAGTTCTGCAGGGCCCAGACGGCGTGCTCGCGCGAGGAGCCCGTGCCGAAGTCGGGACCGGCGACCAGCACGGTCGCGCCCTGGCGCTCGGGGAGGTTCGTCACGAACTCGGGGTCCTTGCGCCAGGCCTCGAAGAGCCCGTCCTCGAACCCGTCGCGGGTGATCTTCTTCAGCCAGTGGGCCGGGATGATCTGGTCGGTGTCGACGTTGCTGCGGCGCAGCGGCACGGCCCGGCCGGTGTGGGTGGTGAAGGCTTCCATGGTCTCAGACTCCGGCGGTCGCGGTGGCGTCGGACAGATCGGCGGGCGAGGCCAGATGGCCCAGCACCGCGGTGGCGGCGGCCACCTGCGGGGAGACCAGGTGGGTCCGCCCGCCCTTGCCCTGCCGGCCCTCGAAGTTGCGGTTGGAGGTGGACGCGGAGCGCTCACCGGGGGCCAGTTGGTCGGGGTTCATGCCCAGGCACATCGAGCAGCCCGCGTGCCGCCATTCGGCGCCGGCCTCCTTGAAGACCTTGTCCAGGCCCTCCTCCACGGCCTGCAGGGCGACCCGGACCGAGCCCGGGACGACCAGCATCCGTACGCCGTCGGCGACTTTGCGGCCCTCGATGATGCCGGCGACGGCGCGCAGGTCCTCGATGCGGCCGTTGGTGCAGGAACCTACGAAGACGGTGTCGACCTTGATGTCGCGCAGCGGCTGCCCGGCCGTCAACCCCATGTACTCCAGGGCCTTTTCGGCGGCGTGGCGCTCCGAAGCGTCCTCGTACGAAGCAGGGTCGGGGACGTTGGCCGACAGCGGCGCGCCCTGGCCCGGGTTGGTGCCCCAGGTGACGAACGGCGACAGTGCGGCGCCGTCGATGACGACCTCGGCGTCGAAGACCGCGTCCTCGTCGGTGCGCAGCGTCTGCCAGTACGCGACCGCCGCGTCCCAGTCCTCGCCCTCGGGGGCGTGGTCGCGGCCCTTCAGGTAGTCGAAGGTGGTCCGGTCGGGGGCGATCATGCCCGCGCGGGCGCCGGCCTCGATCGACATGTTGCAGATGGTCATGCGCGCTTCCATCGAGAGCTTCTCGACGGCCTCGCCGCGGTATTCCAGGATGTAGCCCTGGCCGCCGCCGGTACCGATCTTCGCGATGATCGCCAGGATCAGGTCCTTGGCGGTGACGCCCTCGGCCAGCTCGCCGGTGACGGTGATGGCCATGGTCTTGGGGCGGGCCAGCGGCAGCGTCTGGGTGGCCAGCACGTGCTCGACCTGGCTGGTGCCGATGCCGAAGGCCAGCGCGCCGAAGGCGCCGTGCGTGGAGGTGTGCGAGTCACCGCAGACCACGGTGGTGCCCGGCTGGGTCAGGCCCAGCTGCGGTCCCACCACGTGGACGACGCCCTGCTCGACATCGCCCAGCGAGTGCAGGCGTACGCCGAACTCGGCGCAGTTCTTGCGCAGCGTCTCCAGCTGGGCCCGGGAGACCGGGTCCGCGATCGGCTTGTCGATGTCCAGGGTCGGGGTGTTGTGGTCCTCGGTGGCGATGGTGAGGTCCAGCCGCCGGACCCTGCGGCCGGCCTGCCGCAGGCCCTCGAAGGCCTGGGGGCTGGTCACCTCGTGCAGCAGGTGCAGATCAATGAAGAGGAGGTCGGGCTCGCCCTCGGCGCGCCGGACGACATGGTCGTCCCAGACCTTCTCCGCGAGTGTCCTACCCATCGCTTTCCCTCCGGCTCACCGTCCCGGACCCAGTGGTTCGTGGACCCGTACATACAGACTCGCTGGTTCTTGGAAAAATTGAACTTGCGTTTCACAGTGTGAGACGCGAATATCGTTTCATGGACAACTCTAGCGGCGTCGGCGTTCTCGACAAGGCAGCTCTGGTACTGAGCGCACTGGAGTCCGGTCCGGCCACCCTCGCCGGGCTGGTCGCGGCGACAGGGCTCGCACGACCCACGGCACATCGCCTGGCCGTGGCACTGGAACACCACCGGATGGTGGCGAGGGACATGCAGGGCCGGTTCATCCTCGGACCGCGGCTGGCGGAGCTCGCCGCCGCGGCCGGCGAGGACCGCCTGCTGGCCACGGCGGGACCGGTACTCACCCATCTCCGCGACGTGACGGGCGAGAGCGCGCAGCTCTACCGCCGTCAGGGCGACATGCGCATCTGCGTGGCCGCCGCCGAGCGGCTGTCGGGTCTGCGGGACACCGTCCCGGTGGGCTCGACGCTCCCCATGAAGGCGGGCTCGGCCGCGCAGATCCTGATGGCCTGGGAGGAGCCCGAGCGGCTCCACCGCGGGCTGCAGGGCGCGCGCTTCACGGCGACGGCCCTGTCGGGCGTACGGCGCCGCGGCTGGGCGCAGTCGATCGGCGAGCGGGAGCCGGGCGTGGCGTCCGTCTCGGCGCCGGTGCGCGGGCCCTCGAACCGCGTCGTGGCCGCCGTGTCGGTCTCCGGGCCGATCGAGCGGCTGACCCGCCACCCGGGCCGGATGCACGCCCAGGCCGTCATCGACGCGGCCGCCCGTCTGTCGGAGGCCCTGCGCCGCTCCGGCTGATCTCCCGTTTCCCCACTCCCCGGGCCCGGGGGCGCGTACGACGCCGCACACGTCCGAACACGCGCCTCCGGGCCCGCACTTGTGCGGGGCCCGGGGCCGGCGCCGGGATGCGTACGGGAACAGCGAAGAGGCCCTCCGCGATGAACGCGGAGGGCCTCTTCCGTGCGTACCCCCGACCGGATTCGAACCGGCGCTACCGCCTTGAGAGGGCGGCGTGCTAGGCCGCTACACAACGGGGGCTTGCTCTGTACTGCGCTGGGCTACCAGGACTCGAACCTAGAACAAAGGAACCAGAAACCTTCGTGTTGCCAATTACACCATAGCCCAATGTGGTCTATACCAGACCAGTACCCCCGACCGGATTCGAACCGGCGCTACCGCCTTGAGAGGGCGGCGTGCTAGGCCGCTACACAACGGGGGCCCTAGCGATCCTGCATCAAGACGTCCGGGAGCTACCCAATGAGATCTTGCGGGAAGGATCTGTACCCCCGACCGGATTCGAACCGGCGCTACCGCCTTGAGAGGGCGGCGTGCTAGGCCGCTACACAACGGGGGCAAAGCACTGCGTTACTACTGCACTGCGCTGGGGTACCAGGACTCGAACCTAGAATAAGGGAACCAGAAACCCTCGTGTTGCCAATTACACTATACCCCACCGAAAGTCAACCCCTTGGGGGGCTTTTCTTTCGAGTGGCGCCTCCGTCCGGCCTTTCGGCCCGCTCCGGCGGCGCAGAAAGAACATTACCGGATGCCTGACCGTGCTCCAAAACGGGTATCCGAGGCCAGCAGCTCCGGGAGCCGGGCGAGACCTGCGATCCGGTGCACGCCCTCGGGGCCGGGCCCGCGCCCGCCGTCCCGGTCGAGCCAGATCGCGGTCAGCCCGGCGTCGCGCGCGCCGCGCGCATCGATCTCCGGCTGGTCGCCCACGTACGCGACCTCGCCCGGCGGCAGTCCGAGCGCCTCGCAGGCGGCGAGGAAGGCCTGCGCCTCCGGCTTGCTGACACCCAGTTCCGCCGCGCAGACCAGCACCTCGAAGCGCTCGCGCAGGCCGAGATGGCGCAGCTTCGGGTCCTGGTTGGCCGTGGAGGAGTTGGAGAGCACCCCGTGCCGGTAACCGCCCGCGAGGGCGTCCAGCACCGGCACGACGTCGGGGAACAGGGTCCAGGCGGCCTTGTAGTGCACGACGTACCGGTCGAACCAGTCGTCGGCCTCGGCGGCGTCCATCCCGGGCTCCCCGAGGAAGTCCCGTACGCGGTCGCGGCGCTGCTCCTGGAAGGAGACCTCCCCGGCGGCGAAGCGGTCCCAGTGCCGGGTGGTGGTCTCCCGCCACAGCGCGAGCGCCTCCAGGGGGGACCCGTACCGCTGCGCGATGCCCTCCTCGGCGAGCCGGCGCGCGAGGCCGGCGCTGTCCGCCCCTGTGTAGTCGAACAGGGTGTCGTCGATGTCCCACAGCACGGCGCGGATCGGCATGCCTCCGACGCTACGACATCTCCCCGCGCCGTCTCCAGGGTTTGCCGATGTCCGCGGCCCGCATCACGCGTCAGGGGGCGGCGGCCGGGGTTCCGGCTGCCGCCCCCTGAGGGACGTACGGGTACGGGCGCTGCCTAGGCGGCGAGCTTCGCCAGGGCCGCGTCGATGCGGGACAGCGAGCGCTCCTTGCCCAGGATCTGGAGGGACTCGAAGAGCGGCAGGCCGACCGTGCGGCCGGTGACGGCCACGCGGACCGGTGCCTGGGCCTTGCCGAGCTTGAGGCCGTGGGCCTCGCCGGCGGTCAGGACGGCCTGCTTGAGGGCCTCCGGGTCCGACCAGTCGGCCGACTCCAGGTTGGCGCGCGCCGTGGTCAGCAGGGCCGCGGGCTCGCCCTTCATCGCCTTGTCCCACGACGCCTGGTCCTCGACCGGCTCCTTCAGGAACAGGAAGTCGACGTTGGCCGTGATGTCGGAGAGGACCGTGACGCGGGTCTGGGCGTACGGCGCGATGGCCGCCCAGGCCTCGGCGTCGAAGTCCTCGGGCGCCCAGTTGGCGTGCGGGGCCTGGAGCCAGGGGGTGCAGGCGTCCGCGAAGGCCTTCGGGTCGAGGAGGCGGATGTGGTCGCCGTTGATCGACTCGGCCTTCTTGAGGTCGAAGCGAGCCGGGTTGGCGTTCACGCCGTCGATGTCGAACTTCGCCACCATCTCCTCGATCGAGAAGACGTCCTGGTCCTTGGAGAAGGACCAGCCGAGGAGCGAGAGGTAGTTCAGCAGGCCCTCGGGGAGGAAGCCGCGCTCGCGGTACAGGTTCAGCGAGGACTCGGGGTCGCGCTTGGAGAGCTTCTTGTTGCCCTCGCCCATCACGTACGGCAGGTGGCCGAACTGCGGGACGTCCGTGGCGACGCCGATCTCCATCAGCGCCTTGTAGAGCGCGATCTGGCGCGGGGTGGAGGACAGCAGGTCCTCGCCGCGGAGCACGTGCGTGATCTGCATCAGCGCGTCGTCGACCGGGTTGACCAGCGTGTACAGCGGCGCGCCGTTGGCCCGCAGGATGCCGAAGTCCGGCACGTTCTCCGGGGTGAAGGTCAGCTCGCCGCGGACCAGGTCGGTGAAGGTGATCGGCTCGTCGGGCATACGGAAGCGGACGATCGAGGGGCGGTGCTCGCCCTGGTACGCCTCCAGCTGCACCTGGGTCAGCTCGCGGCAGTGGCCGTCGTAGCCGGAGGGCTTGCCGGCGGCGCGGGCGGCGGCGCGGCGCGCGTCCAGCTCCTCGGTCGTGCAGTAGCAGTCGTACGCGTACCCGCCGTCGCGCAGGCGCTGGGCGACGTCCGCGTAGATGTCCATGCGCTCGGACTGGCGGTACGGGGCGTGCGGGCCGCCGACCTCGGGGCCCTCGTCCCAGGTGAAGCCGAGCCAGCGCAGCGAGTCGAGCAGCTGCTCGTACGACTCCTCGGAGTCGCGCGCCGCGTCGGTGTCCTCGATGCGGAAGACGAACGTACCGCCGTGGTGCCGGGCGAACGCCCAGTTGAAGAGGGCGGTCCGGACCAGGCCCACGTGGGGGTTGCCGGTCGGGGAGGGACAGAAACGGACGCGGTAGTTCGCGTTAGCCACGCTTGATCACCTTGTTGGTGAGAGTGCCGATGCCTTCGATGGTGACGGCGACCTCGTCGCCGACGTTGAGGGGGCCGACTCCGGCCGGGGTCCCCGTGAGGATGACGTCGCCGGGGAGCAGCGTCATGGCCTCGGTGATGTGGACGATCAGGTCCTCGATGGAGCGGACCATGTCGCTGGTGCGGCCGAGCTGGCGCTGTTCGCCGTTGACGGTGCACTGGATGGTCAGGTCGCTCGGGTCCAGATCGGTCTCGATCCAGGGGCCGAGGGGGCAGGAACTGTCGAAGCCCTTGGCCCGGGCCCACTGCTTCTCGCGCTGCTGGACATCGCGCGCGGTGACGTCGTTGGCGCAGGTGTAGCCGAGGATCACGTCCTTGACGCGCTCCTTCGGGACCTCTCGGCACATGCGGCCGATGACCACGGCGAGCTCCGCCTCGTGGTGGAGGTCCTGGGAGAAGGAGGGGTACGTGATCGGGTCGCCCGGGCCGACCACCGAGGTGGAGGGCTTGAAGAAGGTGATCGGCGCGTCCGGGACCTCGTTGCCGAGCTCCGCCGCGTGCTCCGCGTAGTTGCGGCCGATGGCCACGACCTTGTTCGGGAGCACGGGCGGCAGCAGCCGGACCTTGTTCAGCGGGACCTTCGTGCCCGAGAGCTCGAAGTCCGCGAACGGGATGCCCTTGATGATGTCGAGGACGAGCTCACCCTCGGCGCCGGGGGCAGTGCTGCCCTCGACCGCGCCGAACGCGACATTGCCGTCGATGGAGAACCTGGCGATGCGCACGTGTTGCGTCTGCCCCTCTGTATTTCCGCTGGCTGGAGTCTGCGTGTCCAGGCTAACGCGGCGGGCAGCGGCGCTTCGCGCTCCTTTTCCCGAGTGGCTTACTGCGCGGCGGCGACCGGCGCGTCCATCAGGATCGTGCGGCGCGGGTTCGCGGTCTGGGCGGGCAGCTCGACGGCGTGCTCCGGAGCCTCGACCGCCTGCAGCTCTTCGGCGTCCTTGAGGTGCGCGAGGGTGGTGCGGCGGGGGTTGGCTACGTTGCGGAACATCATCGTCGTCTTCACGGTGTTTCGGGCCCTCGGCTCGGTTGTGGGTGGGGGTTGTCGGATCCTTCGACCCTGTAAAGGGCAAGGCTAAACATCCGATTCCCCGGCCCAACCGGGAAGTAATGGCCACGGCTATGTGAGTTTGCTCACCCGCGACCCGGCAATACGGGCATAACCGGCAGTCAATTTTGGGTGCCGAAACGGACATTACGCCACTGAATCAGCCATTCCGCTCCTGATCATCTCGACTGGGACACCTTGCCAGCCACCGCGTTTGGTCGACGTAAGTCCGGTTCGTCCCGAAAGGCGGACCACATCGCGTAATCCGTCCATCGCGTTCCGTGATCGACGCTCCGGGCCGACACGCGCACCTTGTTGGAGATCCGCCACTGTGCTGGAATTCGCGGGACCGCCGCGGGAACAGCCGGCGCGCAGGTGGCGCGAGACAGCGCCGCGCGCGGCGGCAAGGAGAGGGAGACGCGCCGGTCACCGACGACCACCATGGGGCCGAAATGCCCCACGACTCGACACCGTCCCACCGGTCGCCCGGCGGGACGCCTGGTCCAGAGGTTGCGACGCTAGTGCAGGGACGATTCAAGAGGGATGGCAGCGCTGCGGCGGAGCAGGAGCCGCGCGGCGGGACCGACCGTGGCTCCTCGCCCCAGCACGCCCAGAACCGCGGGCCGGCTGCCGACGGCACAGGCCCCGACTCCTCCACCACGGTGAACGCGGTGAAGGCGAAGGCGCGCCTCAAGCCCCGGGGCAAGACGAAGAGCGAAGAGCCGGCCGACAAGGACGTGGCGATACCGAAGGCCCCGAGCGGGCCCGGTTCGCGATTCGCCATGCAGAACTGGCGCATCAGCACGCGACTCGTGTCGCTGCTGACCCTGCCGGTCGTCGCCGCCACCACGCTCGGTGGTTTCCGCATCAACGACTCGCTCAACGACATCAGCCAGCTGGAGCACATGCAGCTGCTGACGACGATGACCCGGCAGGCCACCAACCTGGCCGCCATGCTCCAGGAGGAGCGGGACAAGTCGGCGGGTCCGCTGTCGGTCGACAGGTCGGGCAAGCCCAACAGCCTCGTCACGGGCGTACGCGACCAGACCGACGCCGCCGCGAAGGCCTTCCAGGCCGCGACCGACAAGGTCGACAGCGCGCAGGACAAGGACGAGACCCTCAAGTCGATCCGCAACAACATCCTGCAGATCGGCCGCCAGCTCACCGGCATCGAGGAAATCCGCAAGAAGGCGTACCAGAACGGCGCCCAGCAGACCGTCACCGAGTACAACGCGCTGATCGTCTCGCTGCTCTCGCTCTCCCAGGACATGGCGCAGGCCACCTCCAGCCCGGAGATGATCAAGCGTACGCGTGCCCTGGCGGCCTTCTCCTCCGCCAAGGAGTACGCCTCGATCCAGCGCGCCGTCATCGCCGCCTCGCTCCCCGAGAGCAGCGAGCGCGCGGGCACGCTCACCGAGAACGACCGCCTGTACGCCCTCTCCGCGCTCCGCGGCGAGAGCCAGGCGAAGAAGACCTTCGAACTCGTCTACCAGGGCAAGCCCGAGGAACTCCTCGCGGCGCTCGGCGACGGCAACACGGAGATCGGCACCGCCGACCACTACGCGCGCCGCGTCCTGAGCACCCAGGGGCAGTTCGGCAAGGAGAAGAACCGGTCCTGGATGGACTGGTACGACGCGGACGACACCAAGCTCCAGGCCATGAAGGTCATCGAGCTGACCCTGCTCGAGGACATGGAGCAGAAGGCCCGCGAGCTCAAGAACTCCTCGCAGCAGGACGCCATCATCAACGGTGCCCTGATCCTGCTCGTCCTCGGCGTCTCCCTCGTCGGTGCCTTCGTCATGGCGCGGTCGATGATCCGCTCGCTGCGCCGCCTCCAGGACACCGCGACCCGGGTCGCCCAGGACCGACTGCCCGAGCTCGTCAAGCAGCTGTCCGAGTCCGACCCGCAGGACGTGGACACGTCCGTGGAGTCGGTCGGCCTGCACACCCGCGACGAGATCGGCCAGGTGGCCGCGGCCTTCGACGACGTGCACCGCGAGGCCGTCCGCCTCGCCGCCGAGCAGGCCCTCCTCCGGGGCAACGTCAACGCGATGTTCACCAACCTCTCGCGCCGTTCGCAGGGCCTCATCCAGCGCCAGCTCTCGCTCATCTCCGAGCTGGAGTCGCGCGAGGCCGACCCGGACCAGCTGTCCTCGCTCTTCAAGCTCGACCACCTCGCGACCCGCATGCGCCGTAACGGCGAAAACCTCCTCGTCCTCGCGGGCGAGGAGCCGGGCCGCCGGTGGACCCGCCCCGTCCCGCTCGTCGACGTGCTCCGTGCCGCCGCGTCCGAGGTGGAGCAGTACGAGCGCATCGAACTCGCGTCGGTGCCCGGCACCGACGTCGCCGGCCGCGTCGTCAACGACCTCGTGCACCTCCTCGCCGAGCTGCTGGAGAACGCCACCTCGTTCTCCTCCCCGCAGACCAAGGTCAAGGTCACCGGTCACGCGCTGCCCGACGGGCGCGTGCTCGTCGAGATCCACGACACCGGCATCGGCCTCTCCCCCGAGGACCTCGCCGCGATCAACGAGCGGCTCGCGTCGCCGCCGACCGTGGACGTCTCCGTCTCCCGCCGCATGGGCCTGTTCGTGGTCGGCCGCCTGTCCCTGCGACACGGCATCCGCATCCAGCTGCGCCCGTCCGACTCGGGCGGTACGACGGCCCTCGTCATGCTGCCGGTGGACGTCGCCCAGGGCGGCAAGAAGCCGGGTCCGATGCCGGGCCAAGGCGGTCCGGGTGGCCCCGGCGGTCCGGGCTCCGGTGCTCCGCAGGGCATGCCGGGCGCTTCCGCGCAGGGTGCGGTCCCGGGCGGCGGCGCACGCCAGCCCGTCGGCGCCGGCCAGCAGCGCGGCCAGGTCTCCGGCGGCGGCCAGCGTGCCGCGCTGCCGGGACGCGACGGCGCCCCCGGTCAGCAGGGTCCGCAGGGCGGTCCCGGTGCGCGTCCGCAGCAGGGCGGCCCGAACGCGCGTCCGCAGGGCGGCCCGGGCATGACCGGCCGGCCGGGTGCCCCGACCTCCCAGGGCCAGGGTGCCTTCGGCGACGGCGCCTTCGGCGGCGGTTCCCCGCTGCCGGGCCGCGGTCCGGCCGGCGGTCCCGGCTCCCGTCCGATGCCCGCGCCCACGGCCTCCGGCCAGGGCGGCTTCCCGCAGGGCAACGGCTTCGAGCGTCCGCAGCCCCCGCAGCAGCAGCCCGCCCCGACGGGCCCGGTCCCCTCGGCCCAGGCGCCCGCCGCCCCGGCTCCGCGCGGCTCCCGGCCGCAGCTGCCGCCGCGCGGTGGCGCGGCGCGTCCGGAGCTTCCGGGCGCGGGCGGCGGCCCCGCCGGGATCCCGCAGACCACCAGCTGGGGCGCCGACCAGGCGCGCCACGGCGGTCACGAGGTCCCGCGCGGCCACGACGAGCTCTCGGGCCCCGGTTCGACGGCCGAGTTCCCCCGTCCGGACTTCAACGCCCCGCGCCCGCCGGCCGGCAACAGCACCACCGGTCAGTTCGAGCGCCCGCAGCCGCGCGGTGCGGCGGACCCGTCCACCACGGGCCAGTTCGCCCGTCCGGACTTCCAGGCCCCGCGGCCCGGCGGTCCGGGTGTCGGCGGCTTCGCCGCTCAGCAGCCGCAGGCTCCGCAGCTGCCGCAGGCCCACCAGCCGGAGGCGCTGCCGCCGGCCCCGAGCACCGGCAACGAGCGCAGCCCGATCTTCGACACGCTGGAGTCGAACTGGTTCCACCAGGAGGACCAGCAGTCCTCCGGTCAGGGACCGGTTCCCCAGCAGCCGCAGCAGTCCGCCCCGGCTCCGGCTCCCCAGCAGCGCCTGCAGCAGCCGCTGCCGCAGCGCGGCCAGGAGCCCGCGGCCGAGTCCGCCCAGGCGACGACCGGCAGCTCGCCGACCGTCAGCTGGCGGTCCTCGCCGAACGACGAGCTGATGCGGCAGGCCGAGCGCGTGCGCCAGCCCGCCGCCGGCGGCATCACCACCTCGGGGCTGCCCCGCCGAGTACCGCGGGCGAACCTCGTGGCCGGCACCGCGCAGCAGCAGTCCGACGCACAGGCGGGCCCCCAGGTCTCCCGAGCGCCGGACGACGTCCGCGGCCGTCTGACCAACCTCCGACGGGGTATCCAGCAGGGCCGTCAGGCCGGCAACAACGGCCCGGCGACCGGCAGTTACCACATCGACCCCACTTACCAGCAGGAGCGTTAGTTGAGTTCGATGAGCCAGGCGGCACAGAACCTGAACTGGTTGATCACCAACTTCGTGGACAACACCCCCGGGGTGTCCCACACGGTGGTGGTCTCCGCCGACGGCCGGTGGTGGTCTCCGCCGACGGCCTCCTTCTGGCGATGTCCGAAGGCTTTCCCCGCGACCGCGCCGATCAGCTGGCGGCCGTGGCCTCCGGTCTGACGTCGCTGACCGCAGGAGCCTCCCGCATCTTCGAGGGCGGCGCCGTCAACCAGACCGTGGTCGAGATGGACCGGGGATTCCTCTTCCTCATGTCCGTCTCGGACGGTTCCTCCCTGGCCGTACTGGCGCACCCCGAGTGCGACATCGGCCTCGTCGGCTACGAGATGGCCCTCCTCGTGGACCGCGCCGGCAGCGTCCTCACCCCGGACCTGCGCGCGGAGCTGCAGGGAAGCCTGCTCATCTGACGCCACATCTCCCGGCCGGACGGTACTTCCGGCCGGGGGACCGGGGGCCCGCCCCGGAACCCAGTACCACCGCCAGGCCGTCATACCGTCCCCCCACCGGCCGCCCCGTCAGACGGCACGCTGACCACTGCTGTCCAGCCCGGAGGATCAATGACCCCGCCCCCCGCCTACTCCGACTCGTACGGCGATTCGTCGTACTCGGAAGGCGATCAGCCGCTCGTTCGCCCGTACGCGATGACCGGCGGCCGGACCCGGCCCCGCTACCAGCTCGCCATAGAGGCGCTGGTCAGCACCACGGCCGATCCGATGCACCTGTCCGGCCTGCTTCCCGAGCACCAGCGCATCTGCACGCTGTGCCGCGAGGTCAAGTCGGTCGCGGAGGTCTCCGCACTGCTGTCGATGCCGCTCGGTGTCGCCCGGATCCTCGTCGCCGACCTGGCCGAGGCCGGAATGGTGGCCATCCACCAGCCGGGCAATGGAGAGGCCGGCGGCACGCCGGATGTAACGCTGCTCGAAAGGGTGCTCAGTGGACTTCGCAAGCTCTAATGGCGGAACTGCCCGCTCCACCACCTCCGCGAAGATCGTGGTGGCGGGCGGGTTCGGCGTGGGCAAGACCACGTTCGTCGGGGCCGTCTCGGAGATCAATCCGCTGCGCACCGAAGCCGTCATGACGTCCGCGTCCGCCGGCATCGACGATCTGACCCACACCGGGGACAAGACGACCACCACGGTCGCCATGGACTTCGGCCGCATCACCCTGGACCAGACCGCTTCTGGTTCATGTGGGACGACCTCGTCCGCGGCGCCATCGGTGCCATCGTGCTCGTCGACACCCGCCGGCTCGCCGACTGCTTCCCCGCGGTCGACTACTTCGAGAACAGCGGGCTGCCGTTCGTCGTGGCCCTCAACGGCTTCGAGGGACACCAGCCCTATACCCCCGAGGAAGTCCGCGAGGCCCTGCAGATCGGTCCGGACGCCCCGATCATCACCACCGACGCCCGCCACCGGGCGGACGCGAAGAGCGCGCTCATCACGCTCGTCGAGCACGCCCTCATGGCCCGACTCAAGTAACACGACGCGGGCGACGGCGCTCAAGGGGCACCACTCAAGTACCACGGGTTCTTCACAACGTGAGAGGGCGGGCTGTGTCATAGGACACGGCCCGCCCTCTTGGTTCATAACGTTTCGACAGAGAATTGCAGCCAACCGGACACAGGGTGCGGTCGTCTGGTGCCGCTGCGCTCACAACCGGCACCTTATTTGCCGCAGCTCGCTCTTTATGTCCGATTTATGCGGGACATAAGGCTCTGTGAATGGCTGATTTCAAGTGTTTGGAACAGGACCGTTTACCGTGCTGGAATTCAACTAACTAGCTGGTAGCACCGCCGAGAGGTTGTTGGTCGAGTGAGGCGAAGCAACTCGAGCCCCGCGGATGAACCCGCGCGCGGCAACTTCACCCCGCCGCAGCGCGCGGCCGCGTCGCCCGTCGACGTACCCGTCGACCCACCGGTGAAGAGCGGCAGCACCAGCAGGTTCTCCCCCCGCAACTGGCGTGTGCCCACCCGTCTGAACGCGATCCTGCTCGTCCCCGTCCTCGTCGGACTGGTGATGGGCGGGTTCCAGGTGAAGGGCTCCGTCGACACCTGGAACGAGGCCAAGGACGCCGAGAAGACGGCCCGCATCGTCCAGGCGGCGGCCGAATACGGCCAGGCCCTGCTGAACGAGCGCGACCTCACGGCCGAGCCGCTCCTCAAGGGCGACCGGAACAGCGAGTCCGTCGCGAAGGCCTACGCGGCCACCGACGCGGCGAAGGAGAAGTTCGCCCGCGCCTCGAAGGACCTCCCCTCGAACCACGGGCTGGAGCGCCGCCTGGAGCTCTTCCACCAGGAGGAGCCCAAGCTCGCGGCGGTCCGGCAGACGGCGTACGCCTCGCAGGAGACGGCGAAGAAGAACCCGCCGAGCGCGAACGGCCCGATCCCGACCGAAGAGGGGTACGTGCTGGTCCAGCACTACCTCATGACGTTCTCCAACGAACTCGGCCTGGGCACCGGCAACGTCACCAGCTACGGCCGCATGGTCTACGCGATCGAACTCGCCAAGGCGGCCAACTCGCTCCAGCGCGCGGTCGGCACCCACCTCCTGGTGCGCCCGAACGAGAACGAGGACATCCGCAAGGCCCAGCTCGTCGCCTTCTCCTCGTACGCCTACCTCGAGGACATCGCGATCGGCGAGTACGTCGCGGCCGGTACCGAGGCGGACGTGGACCACCTCAAGGAGGTCATGGGCAGGCGCTCCCAGGAGGGCGCCGAGAAGCTCGCGGCCGCCAAGCGGGCGGCCGAGCAGGCCGGCACCCCCTTCAAGGCGCCGCCGATCGTGAACAA
The DNA here is from genome assembly GCF_001279655.1 of Streptomyces sp. WM6372. Lineage (NCBI taxonomy): Bacteria > Bacillati > Actinomycetota > Actinomycetes > Kitasatosporales > Streptomycetaceae > Streptomyces > Streptomyces sp. WM6372. Next base: position 32,890 of record NZ_LGDB01000201.1, read on the forward strand.
CTCCGCGCTCACCGGCATGACCGAGGCGATCGCCGGCGGCGAGAGCAAGACCAAGATCATCGCGGGTGGCACCACCCCCCAGGCCTGGCAGGCGGCGTCCACCGCCAAGTTCGAGGGCTACGCCGAGGTCGAGAAGAACCTGCTCGACAAGGCCGTGACGGACTCCGTCGCCGTCTCCGACTCGGCCCGCAACGACGCCATCTGGACCGGCGCCATCGTGGTCGTGGCCCTGCTCGCCGCGTTCATCCTGGCCGCCATGATGGCCCGCCAGATGAGCAACGCGATGCGCCGGCTGCGCTCCGCCGCCTTCGACGTCGCCGAGCAGCGCCTGCCGATGCTCGTCGACCAGCTCTCGCGCACCGACCCGGGCAAGGTCGACACCCGTGTCGCGCCGATCCCGATCAACTCCCAGGACGAGATCGGCGAGGTCGCCCGCGCCTTCGACCAGGTCCACCGGGAAGCGGTCCGGCTCGCCGCCGAGCAGGCGCTCCTGCGAGGGAACGTCAACGCGATCTTCACGAACCTCTCCATACGCAACCAGTCGCTGATCGAGGGCCAGCTGACCCTCATCACCGACCTGGAGAACAACGAGGCCGACCCGGACCAGCTGGAGAACCTCTTCCGCCTGGACCACCTGGCCACCCGCATGCGCCGCAACGGCGAGAACCTCCTCATCCTCGCGGGTGAGGAACCGGGCCGCCGCTGGGACCAGCCGGTCCCCCTCGTCGACGTCCTGCGCGCCGCCTCCTCCGAGGTGGAGCAGTACGAGCGCATCGAGCTCTCGGGCGTCTCCGAGGCCGAGATCCACGGCCAGGCCGTGACCGACCTCGTGCACCTGCTCGCCGAGCTCCTGGAGAACGCCACCACGTTCTCCTCCCCGCAGACCAAGGTCCGCGTCAACGCCACGCGCCTGCCCGACGGCCGCGTGATGGTCGAGATCCACGACAAGGGCATCGGCCTCACCGCCCAGGACTTCGCGGACATCAACCACAAGCTGGCCAACCCGCCGACCGTCGACGCCGCGATCTCCCAGCGCATGGGTCTGTTCGTGGTCGGCCGGCTGGCGGACCGCCACAGCATCCGGGTCCAGCTGCGCCCCTCGGGCGAGGCCGCCGGCACCACGTCGCTGGTCATGCTCCCCGACGCGATCACCCATGGTGGTGGTGGCGAGGGGATCCCGGACGACGACTTCACCGTGTCCTCGATGATCCCGCAGCAGCAGGCTCAGCAGGCCGTCCCGATGCGTACGGCCGCCGAGCTGGGCTTCGACGACTCCCGCTACGACGGCAGGGGCGCCGACGAGCAGGGCGACGGCACCGGGCTGGACCCGGTCGGCCGCTCCCTGGCCCAGCAGGAACGCCGGGCCGCGCTCGAAGCCCAGGTGGGCTACGGGCAGGAGCAGCAGGGCGAGTTCGCCGAGCAGGAGTATGCGGAACCCCAGCCGGAGCACGGGTACCAGCCGTATCAGGAGTACGAGCAGCAGCCCGAGCAGGGCTACGACACCTCGTACGACTCCCGGCAGGCCCACGCGGCCCAGCAGGGCTACGAGGCGTACCCGCAGCAGGACTACGGCTATCCGGAAGCCGGATACCAGGATTCCCGGCAGGACGCCCCGGCGTACGACGGCGGCTACGCATCCCCGTCCCCGCAGGCAGAGTGGCCCGAGCAGAACACCTACTCAGGCGGCTACCAGCAGGGCTACGGGACCGAATCGGAACCCCCGTCCGCTCCCGAACCCGCCCCGGAACGCGTAGGCTTCGACCGTCCGGGCGCCGCTGCCGACACCGGCCACGCAGTGACCGGAGCGGGCCTGCCGCGCCGCGGCAGCCAGCAGCAGTGGCAGCCGGCACAGAAGGAAGCGGAGTCCACCGGATCCCTCTTCGAGCAGCGGCCGCAGCGACAGCAGCAGCCCGCCGCCCCGGAGCGGGACGAGGAAGGCAGCGAGGCATGGCGCTCGAACAACGACGAGCGCTGGCAGCAGGCCGCCAAACTCCGTGAGCCGAAGGCGGGCGGGATCACCCCGTCCGGTCTCCCTCGGCGCGTGCCCAAGGCCAACCTGGTCGAGGGCGCGGCGGAGACGACCCCGCAGGGCGGCCCCCAGGTCTCCCGCGCACCGGAGGACGTCCGCGGCAGGTTGAGCAACCTGCGGCGCGGTGTCCAGCAGGGACGCAGCGCGGGTTCTGAGCAGTCAAGTAACAGCTATGACCAGGAGCGTTAGTGTGAGCCCGATGAGCCAGGCGGCACAGAACCTGAACTGGTTGATCACCAACTTCGTGGACAACACCCCCGGGGTGTCCCACACGGTGGTGGTCTCCGCCGACGGCCCGGCCTTCTTCTGGCGATGTCCGACGGTTTCCCGCGCGACCGCGCCGATCAGCTGGCGGCCGTGGCCTCCGGTCTGACGTCGCTGACCGCAGGAGCCTCCCGCATCTTCGAGGGTGGCGCCGTCAACCAGACCGTTGTGGAGATGGACCGCGGGTTCCTTTTCCTCATGTCCGTGTCCGATGGATCGTCCCTCGCGGTGCTCGCGCACCCCGAGTGCGACATCGGCCTCGTGGGCTACGAGATGGCCCTCCTCGTGGACCGAGCAGGCAGTGTCCTCACGCCGGAACTGCGCTCGGAGCTGCAGGGAAGTCTTCTCAACTAGCAAACAGGCAGTGCGTTTCGCGTCATCGCACCATAGGGTGCGGTGGCGCGGTTCCACAGGGAGTACTGCGTTCTTGGAGTCGGAGGAGGAGACGTGACAACACCCGGAGGACATCCTTATGGCGGCGCGCAGCAGCCGCAGGGTGGGCAGCACGACCAGAACCGCTTCAACTTCCCCTCCGCTCCCAGCCGGCCGGTTCCGGAGCACAATCCCTACCAGCAGCAGTCGTACGGCCAGCCCCAGCAGGTCCCGCCGCCCCACCGGCCCTCGCAGCAGCCCCTCCGGGGTTCGCAGCAGCAGGCCCCCAAGGCGCACAACCCGCTGGTACGCCCGTACGCGATGACCGGCGGCCGTACCCGGCCGCGCTACCAGCTCGCCATCGAGGCGCTGGTCAGTACCACGGCGGACCCCGCGCGGCTGCAAGGGCAGTTGCCCGAGCACCAGCGCATCTGCCGCCTGTGCCAGGAGATCAAATCCGTCGCGGAGATCTCGGCACTTCTCTCCATTCCTCTTGGTGTCGCCCGCATCCTCGTCGCCGACCTGGCGGAGGCGGGCCTTGTCGCCATTCACCAGCCCGGCGGCGACGAGTCTGCCGGCGGCCAGCCAGATGTGACACTGCTCGAAAGGGTGCTCAGTGGACTTCGCAAGCTCTAACGGCGGAGCGGCTCGCTCCACCACCTCCGCGAAGATCGTGGTGGCGGGCGGCTTCGGCGTGGGCAAGACCACGTTCGTCGGCGCGGTCTCCGAGATCAATCCGCTGCGCACCGAAGCCGTGATGACGTCCGCGTCCGCCGGCATCGACGATCTGACCCACACCGGGGACAAGACGACCACCACGGTCGCCATGGACTTCGGCCGCATCACCCTGGACCAGCGAGAACAGCGGCCTGCCGTTCGTGATCGCCCTCAACGGCTTCGACGGCCACCAGCCGTACACGCCGGAGGAAGTCCGCGAGGCCCTGCAGATCGGCCCGGACGCCCCGATCATCACCACCGACGCCCGCCACCGCGCGGACGCCAAGAGCGCGCTCATCACCCTGGTCGAGCACGCCCTCATGGCCCGCCTGCGGTAGGCACCACGGCCCACGCGAAAGGCCCCCCGCACTCCGAGGAGTGCGGGGGGCCTTTTCGGTCTGTCCCGGAAGGTGACCCGGAAGGGTTCAGCCCTGCCAGCTGTGCGGGGCGCGGAAGCCGGGGGTGCGCTCCAGGCGGCGCCAGCGGGCCTGGGAGCCGATGCGGTGCACCGTAGGGCCCTCGGGGGCGGACGCGGCGCGGGCCAGCAGGATCGCGGTGATCGCGGCCAGCTCCTCGGGGGCGGCGTTGCCCTTTTCGACGCGCAGCAGGGTGTCGGCGGACTTGGTGGTCATGGGTGGCAGGTCTCCTTCGCTTTACTGCGGCGGGTTGCCGTGCTTGCGGGACGGCAGGTCGGCGTGCTTGCTGCGGAGCATCGCCAGGGCGCTGATCAGCGTTTCGCGGGTTTCCGCCGGGTCGATGACGTCGTCGACGAGACCGCGCTCGGCCGCGTAGTACGGGTGCATCAGCTCGGCCTTGTACTCCTTGACCATGCGCGCGCGCATCGCCTCGGGGTCCTCGGCCTCCGCGATCTGCTTGCGGAAGATGACGTTGGCGGCGCCCTCGGCGCCCATGACCGCGATCTCGTTCGTCGGCCAGGCGTACGTGATGTCCGCGCCGATGGACTGCGAGTCCATGACGATGTACGCGCCGCCGTAGGCCTTGCGCAGGATCAGCGAGATCCGCGGGACGGTGGCGTTGCAGTACGCGTACAGCAGCTTGGCGCCGTGGCGGATGATGCCGCCGTGCTCCTGGTCGACGCCCGGCAGGAAGCCGGGGACGTCCAGCAGGGTGATGATCGGGATGTTGAAGGCGTCGCACATCTGGACGAAGCGCGCGGCCTTCTCGGAGGCCTCGATGTCGAGGACGCCGGCGAGGTGGGCGGGCTGGTTGGCGACGATGCCGACGACTTGGCCGTCGAGCCGGGCCAGGGCGCAGATGATGTTGCGGGCCCAGCGCTCGTGGATCTCCAGGAAGTCGCCTTCGTCGACGAGCTCCTCGATCACCTTGTGCATGTCGTACGGGCGGTTGCCGTCCGCGGGGACCAGGTCCAGCAGGACGTCCGAGCGCCGGTCGGCGGGGTCGGAGGTCTCGTGGACCGGCGGGTTCTCCCGGTTGTTGGAGGGCAGCATCGAGATGAGGTAGCGCACCTCGGAGATGCAGGTCTCCTCGTCGTCGTACGCGAAGTGCGCGACGCCGGAGGTCTCGGCGTGCACGTCCGCGCCACCGAGGCCGTTCTGGGAGATCTCCTCGCCGGTGACGGCGCGCACGACGTCGGGGCCGGTGATGAACATCTGCGAGGTCTCGCGGACCATGAAGACGAAGTCCGTCAGGGCCGGGGAGTACGCGGCGCCGCCGGCGCACGGGCCCAGCATGACCGAGATCTGCGGGATGACGCCCGAGGCCCTGGTGTTGCGCTGGAAGATGCCGCCGTAGCCGGCGAGCGCGGAGACGCCCTCCTGGATACGGGCGCCGGCGCCGTCGTTCAGGGAGACCAGCGGGGCACCGGCGGCGATGGCCATGTCCATGATCTTGTGGATCTTCGTGGCGTGGGCCTCGCCCAGGGCGCCGCCGAAGATGCGGAAGTCGTGCGCGTAGACGAAGACCGTGCGGCCCTCGACCGTGCCCCAGCCGGTGATGACACCGTCGGTGTACGGCTTCTTGCTTTCGAGGCCGAAGCCGCTCGCGCGGTGGCGGCGCAGCTGTTCGACCTCCTTGAAGGACCCCTCGTCGAGCAGCAGCGCGATGCGCTCGCGCGCGGTCAGCTTGCCCTTGGCGTGCTGCGCCTCGGTCGCCCGGTCACTGGGTCCACGCCGCGCCTGCTCGCGCAGGGAGTGCAGCTCGGCCACGCGCCCGCGGGCGTCCGTCGGCTCGCTCGGAGTCTGGTCCACAACGGTCATGTATCGACCTTACGAAGCGGTCGAAGAAAAACCTCCGTTGATTCCACACAGTCTCGGAAGTGTTCCGCTGTCCGGCCCGGACAGAACCGCCACATGATGCGCGGACACCACCAGGCGGGACCCCTCTCCTTTGTGGAGGTTCGACAAAACGGCGACACGCCGCACCTAGATGTTGAAATTTGAACGGAATAGGTCTAGCGTCGTTCTCGTTGAAAGTTCAACCAACACCGGACACGACAGCACCAGGGAGCACATCATGGGTCTCTTCAACCGCCGCAGCCAGACCGCGAACGTCCAGGAGGGCACCGCCGCCGTCGCCACGCTCGACGTGGACCCGGCCCTCGCGGCCCTGAGCGGTGACTACGTCATCGACGCCGCGCACAGCAGCATCGGCTTCACGGTCCGCCACGCGATGGTGACCAACGTCCGCGGCAGCTTCGGCGACTACTCCGGGACCCTGCACCTCGACGGCAGCGACCCGGCCCGCTCCGCCGCCTCCATCGAGGTGAAGATCGCCTCCGTGGACACCGGCATCGCCGACCGCGACGGCCACCTGCGCAGCGGTGACTTCTTCGACGCCGAGGCCTTCCCGCTGATGACCTTCCGCTCCACCGAGGCGGCCCAGCTCGGCGGCGACGCGTACCGCATCACCGGCGAGCTGACGATCAAGGACGTCACCCGCCCGCTCTCCATCGACCTGGAGTTCAACGGCTCGGCCACCGACGTCTACGGCAACGAGCGCGTCGGCTTCGAGGGCTCCGCCGAGATCCTGCGCTCCGACTGGGGCCTGACCTGGAACGCCGCGCTGGAGGCCGGCGGCGTCATGGTCAGCGACAAGGTGAAGCTGACCTTCGACATCTCGGCCATCAAGCAGGCCTGAACCGCCTGACGCCGCCGGGTCCCGGGGGCGGTACCGGGGGGACGCACCCCCTAGAAGCCGCCCCCACCGTCGAACCCGCCGCCGCCGTCGAATCCACCGCCGCCGCCGAAGTCCCCTCCCCCGAAGTCGGAGGAGTTGAAGTCGGCGCCGGAGAAGTCCCCGCCGTCGTAGCCGCCCATGTCGGAGGCGTAGGCGGGGCTCGACATCATCGAACCGAGCACGGTGCCCACGAGCAGACCGGGCAGGATGCCGCCGCCGAAGTATCCGCCCGCCCAGGGCCCGTACGCCGGGCCCGCGTCGTAGTACGGGCGCGGCCCGTACTCGGTGTCGACCGTACGGACCATCGGGTCCTTGCCCTCGCCCAGCCGGACGGCGTCCGCCGCGCACACCGGGACGGTACGCGCCGCCCCGCCGGCCGGCGACCACTGGGCGTCCTGCGTGCTCGGCCCGTGCCGCGGGTCGAAGAAGCAGGGCGAACGGCGCTCGGGCAGCGGCCGCCCCTGACGGCGGGCATCGAGGCTGGCCAGCGCGAACCGGCCGTCCTCCAGGGCCTGGGTGACCCCCTTGACCTCTTCGGGGCGCTGGACCGAGGCCATGATGTCCTTGGCCTTCTCGTACGAGTCGAGGCCCTTTTCGTAGTCCCCGCGCATGGCGTCGTCCGCGCCGGGCTCACCGGGGTGGAAGTCCAGCCGGTCGAGCTCCTCGCCGAAGGCCGTGATGTCCTCGTCCACGACCACGCGCAGCTTCTCGATGGCCTCGCGCTGGGCCTCTTCCTTCCTCTTGCGGTTGCGGCGCACCAGCGCGTACGCACCGCCGCCGCCGATCACGGCCACCGCGCCGAGCGCGACCAGGCCGCTGACCGGAGTCCCGCCGTCGGCTCCGGTGTCGCCCCAGGAGGCCGGGGCCCTGCCCTTGGCCTGCGCCAGCGCCTGGTCGACGAAGTTGTTGAGTTCGGTGCCCGCGTCCACGGGCCCGCCGGCCTTCACGGCATCCGTGAGGTTGCGGACGGCGCCCGGAGGCATGACCGCCCGGTCGGCGCCCGCGTTGAAGCCGTCGCCGAGCCGGATCGCGTAGAGCCCCGTGATGCCGGTTTCGGCCCGGACCGTACGCAGCACGCTGTCGGCGGGGAACTCGGAGCCGGCCGGCAGTACGGCGACGAACACCGGCTTCCCCGCGTCCTTGATCTTCTTCGCGAGCGCGTCCGCCTGGGCCTTCGGCAGCTGCGCCTCGGCGCGCGGGTCCACGTAGACCGGGCCCTGCTTGAGGGCCTCCGCCACGGCAGCGGGTCCGGTGGCCGCCGCCGCCTGCGGGGCGGCCACGAGGGCGGTCGCGGACAGGGCCAGCAGCAGAGCGGCCAGCAGCCGACCGGGATACACGGATATCAGCCTGGTCCTCATACCCCAGACGCTACCGGAACCGTCACTTTCCTGTGTGAGCTGGACATAAGCCCCGCCGCCCCGGCCTCGACGGCCGGGGCGGCGGGGTTCCGCGTGCTATTCGGCGGGTTCGACGCCCGCGTGCAGGAGCCCGTACGTGAAGGCGTCCTCCAGGGCCTGCCAGGACGCGGCGATCACGTTCTGGGCGACGCCCACCGTGGACCACTCGCGGCTGCCGTCCGTCGTGGCGATCAGGACGCGGGTCGTGGACTCCGTGCCGTGCTTGCCCTCCAGGATGCGGACCTTGTAGTCCACCAGCTCGAACTTGGCCAGCTGGGGGTAGAAGCGCTCTAGGGCCACCCGCAGCGCCCGGTCCAGGGCGTTGACCGGGCCGTTGCCCTCCGCCGTGGCGACGATCCGCTCGCCCTTGGCCCACAGCTTGACCGTGGCCTCGTTGGCGTGGGTGCCGTCCGGGCGGTCCTCGACGATGGCCCGCCAGGACTCCGTACGGAAGTACTTGCGGGCGCGGCCCTCGACCTCGGCGCGCAGCAGCAGCTCGAAGGAGGCGTCGGCGGCCTCGTACGTGTAGCCCGAGAGCTCCCGCTCCTTGACCCGCTCGACGACCCGGGAGACCAGGGCGCGGTCCCCGCCGAGGTCGACCCCGAGCTCCTTGCCCTTGAGCTCGATGGAGGCGCGGCCGGCCATGTCGGAGACCAGCATGCGCATGGTGTTGCCGACCCGCTCGGGGTCGATGTGCTGGTAGAGGTCCGGGTCGACCTTGATGGCCGAGGCGTGCAGGCCCGCCTTGTGCGCGAAGGCCGAGACGCCGACGTACGGCTGGTGGGTGGAGGGCGTCAGGTTGACGACCTCGGCGATGGCGTGCGAGATGCGGGTCATCTCGGCGAGCGCGCCCTCCGGGAGGACGCGCCGCCCGTACTTGATCTCCAGCGCGGCGACGACGGGGAAGAGGTTGGCGTTGCCGACGCGCTCGCCGTAGCCGTTCGCGGTGCACTGGACGTGCGTGGCGCCCGCGTCGACGGCGGCCAGGGTGTTGGCGACGGCGCAGCCGGTGTCGTCCTGGGCGTGGATGCCCAGGCGGGCGCCGGTGTCGGCGAGGACGGTCGCGACGACCGCGGTCACCTGGGCGGGCAGCATGCCGCCGTTGGTGTCGCAGAGGATGACCACGTCGGCGCCGGCCTCGTGGGCGGCGCGTACGACCGACTTCGCGTACTCGGCGTTGGCCCGGTAGCCGTCGAAGAAGTGCTCGCAGTCGACGAAGACGCGGCGGCCCTGGGCGACCAGGTGGGAGACGGTGTCGCGGACCATCTCCAGGTTCTCCTCGAGCGTGGTGCGCAGGGCGAGCTCGACGTGCCGGTCGTGGGACTTGGCGACCAGGGTGATCACCGGGGCGCCCGACTCCAGCAGGGCCCGGACCTGCGGGTCCTCGGCGGCCGAACCGCCCGCCCGCCGGGTCGCGCCGAAGGCGACCAGCTTCGCGTGCTTGAAGTCGATCTCGGCACGGGCGCGGGCGAAGAACTCGGTGTCGCGGGGGTTGGCGCCCGGCCAGCCGCCCTCGATGAAGCCCACTCCGAAGTCGTCCAGGTGCCGGGCGATCGCCAGCTTGTCGGCGACGGTGAGGTTGATGCCCTCACGCTGGGCGCCGTCGCGCAGGGTGGTGTCGAAGACGTGGAAGCTGTCCGTGTCGTCGGCGGTGTCGTGCGCCGCCGGCCCTGTCGCCTCTGTCGTCGTCATGCTGATCTGACTCCTGTCGGATGAGTGGTTCCGGACGCCCGCCCCGGGGCAGGCCGCCTCCACTGCCCCCATCATCGCGCGCGGCCCGCTCCCGGCAGGAATGGAGCCGGGAAACGAAAAGACCCCTCGCGGGTGCGAGAGGTCTGCGCGCGGGTCTGGGGCACTGTGGCCGCTTCCGCGGAGTTCTTCCACGGTTCAGCGGCCACTGCGGACCGGCGCGCTGCTGTCCATAATCATGAGCTGAGCAGGCACGTCCGCAGTGTGTCACACCGTCTCACCGCAAGAGCGGCGCGTCTCACGATACGAGAGCCTCGTCAAGGAATTCCGAGACGTGGGCCAGGATGTCCGCCCGCCCTATTCCGGGCAGGCCGACGGCGACCTGGATGCTGAACCCGTCGAGCAGGGCCCGCAGCCGGGCGCCGAAGCGGTCCGGGTCCACGGGCCGGAACTCCCCGCGCGAGATGCCCTCGGCGAGCAGGGCCACCAGGTCGCGGTGCCAGGCGCCCTCGATGGCGGCCTGGCGCTCGCGTTCCTGCGGGCCGGCGTTCTGCGAGCGGTTCCAGACCTCAAGCCACAGCGTCCAGTGCGGATCCCGGGCCTCCTCGGGCACGTACAGGTCCACGTACGCCTGGAGCCGTTCGCGCGCCGAGCCGCGGCGGGCCAGCAGGGCCCGGCGCTTGGTGCCCAGGGCCGCCTCGCTCCACTCCAGCGTCTGGAGCAGGAGCTCGTCCTTGCTGCCGAAGTAGTAGAGGAGGTGGCCGCTGCTCATGCCGACCTGGCGGCCCAGCCCGGCCATGGTCAGGCCCTCCAGGCCGCGCTCGGCGATCGTGGCCATGGCGGCGACGAGTACGTCCTCGCGCGGCGGCGCGTTCTTCCGTACCGCACGCACTCCACCCGCCGCCATGGGCCACTCCTTCGTCGATCTGCCGCAGGTCAGACCTTCGGCTGCTGCTGGGTGATGCAGTGGATACCGCGGGAGCACCCATCCTTGACGCCTTGGCCAGCCGGGACCTTGGTCATTCTGCCGCAGATGGGAGAGCGATGGGAGTTAGCCGATACCCAGCTTCGCCCGGCGCTCCTCGGTCTTCTCCCATCGCGCCTGAAGGACACGCACCACGTGCCGCTCCATCTCCGGACTGACATCCGAGTACGTCCCCCGCACACCCTGCAGGATGTGGCCCAGCCGCTCCTCGATCGCGACGGCTGCGACGCCGTCCTCCTCGAGCATAGGTGAGTGGGCATGGCGGATCAGGTGGATGCGGCGCTTCTTGAACGTCTCCACGGCCGGCAGCTCGGGCCGGGCGTAGCGGCCCTCCCTGGCGTCCGCGCCGTCCCGCACTGGCTTCCAGTAGTACTTGTGAAAGTCCGTGGTCAGCAGCGGGCCGCCCGTCATCGAGGGGAACAGCCACTCGGAGTCGTGCGAGTCGAGCAGCTCCTGATGCAGTGCTGCGAGAAAGGGTGGGATTACCAAAGTCCTCTCGCTGCCGTACTTGGGCAGAGCGAGGACGGGGACACCCTTGTCCTCCAGACGCGCCGGATCCTTGTGGTACTTGTGCTGCCACTGCACCCGCATGACCGGCATCGGCTTGTCCCCGCAGTACCGGCGGAGCGCCTTCTCCCTGCGGCTGCGATCTTCCTCGGATTCGGGCCAGTTCGGCCCTACGTATTCCCGGCGGAGACCGAACATCTCCCCCAGTCGCATGCCTGTGTAGGCCTTCGTCATCATGAACGTGTAGCCGGCCAGGCCCCAGACGTGTTTGGCGTTCTCCGCAAGCTGGTGGAGTTCCTCGGTGGGGACGTGTTCCTTTTCCTCCCGTACCGGCCGGACGTATCGGCCTCGCCGCTTGTTCTCCTTCGGGACAGGCGACTCGGGGATCAGCGGCGGTTTATGAGAGGCCGCATCATCCATGATCATGCAGAACAGGACTTTCAGGTCCCGCGCATAGTTGGCCGACTTACTCGCCTTCAGGCCGTTCATCCAGATCTGGTAGCCGAGCGTCGTGATCGCGTTGACAGGCTCCTCGCCCCACTTGGGCAGGATCTGCGCGCGCAGACGCTTCTTGTAGAGATAGACGGAAGTCGGGTCGAGATCGCGCGACTGCAGCCAGAGGTCGGCCCAGTGCTTGAAGAGGATGGATCCGTCGGCCTTCACAACGAGGCGCCCATTGCGGGCGTCCGATTCGCGGTCCAGACCGTAGTTGAGGGCCTTCTCCTCGTCCCACGTATCGCTCGGCATGCCCGACTTGTAGCCGTACATCTTCTTGCCGGTGTCCGGGTTGACCCGGCCGGTGTCCCACTTCACGCGGAGGCTGTTGCCCCGCCACTCGGTCCACGGCATGAGGATCCTTCGGAGTGGTGTTGCGGGTCCCCGGCTGGTACCCCTACCACCGGGTTCCGCACCTGACTGGTCAGGCGCCGCTGCACCCCACCGGGCAACCGCGGCATCCTTCACAGTCTCCTCCGCTGCGCTTCACGATCTCACGCATGGACTGCCGCGCCGCGGCGTCCTTGGTGATCTCGGGAGGCGCCACGCAGACCATTCTCCCATTACTTGATCCAGACCATCCGGCGAACTCCGGACCGTTGTCAATGAGTAGCAGGTGACTGCGCACACCGACTCCCCCCCTTCCGGGACTGGGAATCCCCCAAGGTGATGCTTCGACTCTCCCACGTCTGGGACGGGTTGGAACCTCTGAGGACCAGATTGACTGTCACATCTTCAACGGCCCAAAAGGTTGTACGACGATGGGATGAGTTTCAGAGGATCCCGCGCTCGCGCAGCTGCTCCATCACCCGCTGGTTGAGCTCGAGGATCTGGGTCCCCGTGAGGTCGCCCTTGGTGGCGAGGGCGGCGCTCTGTACGGCGTCACCCATGATCCGTTCGAGCTCTCGCTTGGGGATCTTCGAGAGCCTCACGGTGTCGTCGCCGGCAGCCTCTTCGGTGGGCACGGCCTCATCGCCCTCAAGGATGGCGACACAGCCGCCGGGGGCCCACTGCAGAGCACGGTCAATGGCTGCGTAGGTCGTGTCGCGGACCTTCAGGCCTGCCTCGACCCGCTTCCACGTGTCTTTGCTGATGCCTGCGAGCTTGGCGGCGGGTTCGACGCCCAGCCGGAGCTCTGTGCGCCTGGTGCGGACGGCTGTCGCAAGGCGGTCAAGGTCGCGGTCCATAGGGCCATCTTGGCAGGACCAGCTAGGACCGGCCAGGACTAGGTGGCAAAGCGGCTAGAACGCGCCCCTCGTTCGCGCCGGATCGCGGAAGCACTCCGGGCACAAGCAGCGTCTGACCAGCTACTCACCGGTACAAGTTTCCGCTAGCTTCCGCGAGCAACCGCTAGACATAGCCGCTAGCTCCCGCTAGCTTTGAGGCATGGAAAGACCCCCACCCACCTACCAGGTGAACGGGGCGGCAATCCGCACGGTCCGCATGGAAGCAGGGCTCAGCACCGAGAGAGCGGCACAGGAAGCCGGCATAAGCCGCCGCTACCTGAACCACCTCGAAAACGGATACCGCGCCCACATGCGACCCGAGCCATACGCCCGGCTCCGCACAGCACTCGGCCTTGGGCCGGAAGACAAAAGCCTCCTGGACGAGGCGCCCGAAGAGAGAAGGTGACATGTCTACCCGCAAGATCGACACGCAGAAGTTCCAGCAGCTCTACAACGTCGAAGAGGCCGCCAAGCTGCTGCTGCACCTGAAGGGTGAGGAGCACAGGGAGCAGAGCGAAGCCGGACAGCGCTGGCTTCGAGACGGCGTGAACCACAAGGGCTTCCCTCACTACCGCGTGGGCCGGCGCCTGATGTTCACCGAGGCGGACCTGGTCACCATTCTTGAGGACTTCTGCCGAGTCCCCGGCACGTACCGACGTCCGCGCCGCACGACTCGTAAGTCGGTCGCCTCTGCCGCCTAGCTGCGGCTATGCGGCCCCGACCGCCGGTCGCCACCAGCAGTCGAGGCCGACTCCCGATCCACCCCTCACCTGCACGCCTACATGCAAGGAGAAGAGGACCCGTGAACCCCATCATGCCCGATCCGGTCGTGGACCTGATCGAGTCCCGCTACCCCCACTACATCCAGACCGCCGCACGCAAGATGCGGCAGGGTCACACCGCGTTCCTTCTCTGCCGGACAGAGTTCACGGCCGAGGCCCGCGAGCGGTCGATCTCGACGATGCACGCCGCGGCGAAGGTGCTGGCGACGTACCCGCAGGCCACGGAGGTCGTCCGATGACCACTCCGACGCCTCATACGATCGCCGACTTGGATCGTCCGCTGCCGGAGCTCTTGGCCGCGATCCGCGCATCCCAGCCGCGCCCCCGCTACACGCCGTCGCCGGAAGAGCTGGCCCGTCAGGCCGCTGCGGCCGAGCACCTGGCCCAGGTCGCCGCCCGGCTCCACGAATCCCCTGCCGCCTACGAGCAGCACGGCATCGACATCGAGTGGCACCACCAGCTCGACGACCCGGCGGTCCCGTACAGCCCGTACCTGAGCCTCGGAGGCCAGTCGTGAGCACGACGGTCGGCACGCTGAGCGTGCACCTCACCGCCAATCCCGACGAGATCAAGGCCGAGCAGTTCGGGATCCACTCCTGGCTGCGGCTCGGCCCGGTCACCCTTCACACCGACAGCTCGTCACCGGAAGCCCTGCGGGCCATGGCAGCCGCGCTGATCGAAGAGGCCGCCCGGCAGGAAAGCGCAGACCTGGAGCGTGCCGCATGACGACCGTCCTGGAACCGCGTCTGCTGGACCAGCTTGAGGACGAGCTGATCGCCCTCGAGACCGACTACCTCCGGCACTACGGCGCTGACATGGGTGCATGGCCTGCTGAGGTCTGGTATCTCCTGCGGGCCGCGCGCCGAGACGCCTGCCAGCCGAACCTCCCCTTGTACAGCCGGCGCTCGTCGGCTCACACCCGCCGCCACCACCTGGCTCGGCTGCCGTTCCGTATCGACCAGATCGCCCCGGGCGCGGTGTCGATCCTGCTGGCTCACCAGCCGGATGGCACGCCGCAGGCTCTGGTGCGGGATGCGGCCGGCAATCGGATCGATTTGCCGCGCGGGACGTCTCGTCACCTGGCGGAGCGGCTGCGGGCGGCGTTCACGGCGGACTGGTCGGTGCCGCAGACGTGGCGGGCTGACACGAACGCGCTGACGGCGTGGGGGTCGCGATGACCCGCACTGAGACGGTGACGTCGCCCCTGCTGAACGAGCCGCCCGCCGAGGTCGAGAAGCCGGCCCGCGTCGTTGACCCGGACTTCGCCGACACTCTTCGCGACCGGTTCATCGAGCCGAACCCTGACGTCTGGTTCGCGAGCCTCCGGAGGTCGCGTTGACTCTCCGCCGTATCGCCGCCCTGGACGCCCTCGCGGGCCTCGCCTCGCTCCTGCTCCTCGCCCTCGGGCGCCACATCCAGACCGGAGGAACCCGTGGCTGAGAACCCGACCACCGACCCGATCCGCGACCTGCATGGGTTCGCCCTCGAAGCCAACATCGTGATCGGCATGCGCGTCGCGAAGGACGTCACGCCGTCGATGATGTGGGAGCGGGCCTCTGGTACCGCTGCCGCTTGGTGCGTGCACCGGCTCCTGGCCCGCCTGGCCGAGGTCGACCCGGACGGCGTGCTGGCCTTCGTCAAGGAGCTGGACGACGAGGGCGAGATGCCCGAGATCACCGACCCGTTCGGTGCCGCTGAGGCGCTCGGCTTCGACCCGCAGGCCTGGATCAACCGCGAGTTCGCCCGCCAGGATGCGGCGAAGGCGGTGGCCTCCGATGGACGCTGACACCCGCCTCGCCGAAGCGCAGGCCCAGATCAAGCTACTGCGGACCGGCCTGAACGCCGCGCACGAGATGAGCGGCCACATGCACCAGGTGTTCGGCGGGTGGAGCGAATGCGCCCCCTGCGAGAAGGCCAACGACGAGTGCGACGGCGCCTTCGCCTGCGACAGCTACAAGACGTGGCAGCGCGAGTACATGGCCGGTCTCACCGCACGAGCCGAGCTGGCAGTAGAGCAGCTCGGGCGCCTCCTCGCCGATCGGGACGGGGAGATCGCCGAGCTGCGGGCCGCCGAGCCCACCCTCGACGACGACCAGCCGGGAGTCACGGTATGAGCGTCGCAACTGCGATAGCCGCGATAGCCCACCCCACGGGCCGCCACCGCGCGGTCGACGAGGTGGCCCGGCTGCGGCAGCAGATGTACCCGCTGCTGGTCCTCGTCTGTCACCTGATGCGGCGGCTGGTCGAGGCCACCGCCGCCCGGGACGCCGCGAACGCGAAGGCCAGCCAGCTCGGAGACGCAGAGCTCCGAGCAGCCGAGGCCACGCGCAGGCTGCAAGCCCAGACCGCCGAACTCCGCGAGCTGCGGGCGTTCAAGGCCAACGCCACCAAGGTCGGAGACCTGGCCACGCACCCGGCAGTCACGGAGACACAGCCCATCCCGATCCTCTCCCAGCCGGCCAGCACCAACCCGGCCGAGTACGCGCCGATGCGACTGTCCGCCGCAGCCGAAGCCGGCCTCCTCTGAACCGCCCGGGGCCACGCATCCAACGGATCGCGGCCCCGGGACACCAACCACCGCCCCGGACGGGCACACCGCCCGCCCGCGGCCGAGCACACCCTCAAGGACCGATATGGCACGCATCCAGTGCATCAACGACAGCTGCCGAGACGAGGGCGGACCCTTCATCCGCACCCCCGACGGACCGCTCTGCGAGGACTGCTGGGAAGCCCAGGAAGGCGAACAGTGACCGCCACGGCCGAGATTGAGCCCGGCCTGTACGACATCCCGGCCGAGCTCTACCACTCCGACCCGGTCCCCGGCGGCAGCCTCTCGGCCTCCGGTGCCAAGATCCTCGCCGACTGCCCGGCCCGCTACGGCTACCTGCTCGACCACCCGCAGCCGTTCAAGCCGGCGTTCGAGTTCGGGACCGCGGCCCACACCGTGGTCCTCGGTGACGGGCCGGAGCTGGTCGTCGTGGACGCCGACCTCTGGAACACGAAGGAGGTCAAGGCCAAGGTTGCCGCGATACGAAGCAAGGGCGGGATCCCGCTGAAGCAGGCCGCCTACCAGCAGATCTGCGACATGGCCGAAGCGCTCGCTGCGGATCCTGAAGCGTCCGAGATCCTCACGCCGGACTCTGGGGCCGCCGAGCAGTCGATCTTCTGGACCGACGGGCAGATCTGGTGGCGCAGCCGCTTCGACTGGCTCCGCTCCGACCTGATCGCCGACTACAAGACGACGACATCCGTCCACCCGGAAAAGCTCAGCAAGACCGTCTACGAGCTCCGCTACCACATCCAGGAGCACATCTACCGGCGCGGAGCCTACGAGCTCGGACTGCTCCCCGAAGGCGCGGCCTTCAAGTTCATCTTCCAGGAGAAGCAGCCGCCCTACCTGGTTCAGGTCGCCGAACTCGACCCGGTCGCCCGGTACGCCGGCCAGCGCGACACCCACCTCGCTGCCGGCCGCTACCTGTACGGCCGCGAGACCGGCCACTGGCCCGGCTACTCCGAGACCTCCACCGTCATCTCGCTGCCGCCGTACATCGAGCGTCAGTACGCCTAGGAGTCATCGTGTCCCAGCTTCCCCCGCCCGTCCGCACCGCCCGCCCCCAGCAGACCCAGGCCGACGAGTATGACGACGCACCGTTCGAGTTCCAGCCCGCCACCAAGGACGGCAGCATGGCCCGGCTGTCCATCCAGGGGCCGTCCGGAGCCGGCAAGACCTGGACCGGACTGCAGGTCGCGGCCGGCCTCGCCGAAGGGCAGAGGTTCGGCGTGATCGACACCGAGCGCGGCGCAGCCTCCCTCTACCTCGGCGACCTCGGCATCCAGTTCGACACCCTGCCCATGCGGCGGTACGACCCGCGCATCCTCATCAAGGCTCTCGCCGCAGCCACCCAGCGCGGCTACCCGGTCGTGATGGTCGACTCGCTCAGTCACTACTGGAAGGGCACTGACGGCACCCTCGACCAGGTCGCCCAGGCAGCCGACGCGAAGTACGGAGGCAACAAGTTCGCTGGCTGGAAGGACGGCACCCAGATCCAGAACGACATGATCGAAGCGCTGATGGCGTACTCCGGTCACGTCGTGGCGACGATGCGGTCTTACGAGCACTGGGTGCTTGAGAAGGGCAAGCCCACCTACATGGGCATCCGCGCCGAGCAGCGCAAGGGCATCGAGTACGAGTTCGGCGTCGCCGCAGAGATGGACCGGGACAACAACCTCTGGTTCATCAAGTCCCGCTGCCCCGCGTTCCAGGGCGCCCGCATGAAGCGCCCCCACGGCGGCCGCGACATCGCCAAGCCCTACCTCGACTGGTTGCGCGCCGGAGCCAAGGAGCTCGACCCCAGCATCTGGATCGATGCAGCCAGCTCGAAGGATGCGACCCCCGCCGGCCTGCTCGCCCTGTACCGCGAGGTCGAAGCGGCCAGCGCGCTCGCCACCCCGTTCATGCACCCGGAGACCGGCCAGCCGACGAACCTCGGCGACTACATCCGGGCCCGCGGCACCGCCCTCAAGGCCGCCGCGCAGCAGTAGCAATCGGGCCGGCCCGCGGCAATCGGGCCGGCCCACCCCTCCAGTACAGCAGACGAGAGGACCACGCCATGACTCTCACTCCCGCCCAGGCCCGCGAGCAGGCCAACGCCATCCTCGCCTCCCACTACGCCGGCGTCTCCGACTGGACCGAAGCCACCTACGACCAGGCAGTCGCTGCGATAGCCGCCGACGGACTGCCGTTCTCCATGAACGACGTCCGTGCCGTCCTCCCCGACGGCCAGCACCACCAGGCCGGCCTGTACTTCCACAGCCTGTCGACCCGGAAGAACTCGCCGCTGGTCCACGTCGGGTACGTAAAGTCGATCAACCCGAAGGCGCACGGCAAGCCCGTCAACCTCTACCGGCTAACCATGCAGCCCGCGGAGTTCCTGCACCTGCGCCGTACCGAACGCGCCCAGCGGCGGCAGGGGCGGACCGCACGACGGGAGCAGGCGGCATGAGCCCCGCCGAGGCCGCCTGGGCCACCGTCGTCGTCACCTGCGCCGCCGTCTGGGCCGCCTACCGATTCCTCTGCTGGCTCCTCGACCGCAAGCTGCGACGCCTCCGCCAGCGCGAACTCCGCGTGGCCCGCGACCTCGAGGTAGCCCGCCTCACCAAAACGCGCCGGGAATTCGCCCGCATCATCGCCGCCGAATTCCCGGCGGACATCCCCCACCAGACCCGCCGGACGGAGGACAACCAGTGACCACGATCAAGGCCCGCCGCGCCATCAGCGAACCCAACCGCATCTCCCTACCCGTCGAGACCTACAGCGACAACATCGACTGGATTGCCGTCCAGCGCGCCATCGAAGACGGCCACCCCCGACCCGCACTGACCCGGGACGAAAAGCGCGTCGCCGCACTCCTCCTCGTCACCGCCGGCCACAGCGAAACAGACACCGCCCGGCTCGTCGGCACGCACGGCACCCAGGTATCCCGCTGGAAAATGCAGGCCGGCATGAAGCCCAACAACCCCTGCACGGTCGCCGACTGCGACAGCCCGATCAAGGCGCTCGGCCTGTGTCACCGCCACTACCGGCAGGAACGCCTCAGCCGGAACCCGCACACGCCAAAGCCGACGAAGACAACCTGCAGCCGCGGCGGCCACGCCTACCCCGACTGCCTCGGCTACCGGCCCAACGGCAAGCCCTACTGCCGGCCCTGCAACCAGGCCGCCCGCAAGGCATACCGGGAGCGGACCACCACGCTCCAGAGCGACATGCGAAAGGCCGCCTGATGGGCCGCCTGCCGGAGCTGGCCGAGCTCGGTTTCATCCTCACGACGTACACCGGCTCAGTCCACCTGTACGTCCGGTTCCCCAACTGGCACCCACAGGCCCGAGTCGCCGCTTCCTTCGAGCCATACCTGACCCGATGCGGCCGGTTCGCCTCTCCCGGATCCAGCACCGCGGACCGGCACCAGTTCATCGGCAGCTTCCACGACGCCCAGCTTTGCCGGGCCTGCTACCGAACCCTCGACCCGGCCGATCAGCACCTGGCCTTCGAGCACGACCAGCCGGCCACCGCGGCCTAGCCGCTTCCCCACCCGCACCAGCCAGAGAGAAGTCCCTCCCAATGGCCCGTATCCGTTCGATCAAGCCGGAGTTCTTCACCTCCCTGACGATCGCAGAGCTGCCGCTGTCCGCGCGCCTCACGTTCATCGGCTTGTGGACCTACGTCGATGACAACGGCGTCGGGCCGGCGGATGCCCGTCTCATCCGGGCCGCGATCTGGCCCCTCGAAGAGGCTCCGGACATCCTCCAGAGGACTCGCGAGGATCTCCAGAGGCTTCACGCGGCCCGTCTCATCGCCCTGTATGAGGTCTCCGGACGGCCTCTCGTCGCGGTCAACAGCTGGTCCGAGCACCAGAAGGTCAGCCACCCCCGGAAAAACCGCTTCATGCGACCCGAAGAGGCCGCTGAGCTGGCCAAATACCCGGCTCCGGAAGACCTCCAGAGTCCTCCGGAGGATTACCAGAGTCCTCCGGAGGCCCTCCGCCCTGAGCAGGGAGCAGGGATCAGGGAGCAGGGAGCAGGGAAAAAGACTCCCTCACCACCTCCGGCGGCGAGCGCATCCGATCCCGGCCCCGCTTTCGACGCCTTCTGGTCGGCCTACCCCCGCAAGGCCGGTAAGAGCGAAGCCGCCAAGGCCTGGACCAAATCCATGAAGGCCGGAGCCGATCCCGACCGGATCCTCGCCGCCATCAAGGCCCACGCCGACTACTACCGGGCGGCGCAGACCGAGCAGCAGTTCATCCCGCACGCCTCGACCTGGCTGAACCAGGCCCGCTACGAGGACGAGCCGCCTCCGCTGCCGCGCACTGTCGCTGGCGCCGCCCAGACCGCACCCCGAGACATGACTGATGAGGAGAAGCGCCGTGCACTCCAGTTCTGACCACGACGACCAGCTGCCGGACCCGCGGGACTCTGTCCGCCGCGAACGCCGCGAGGACGCTGTCGCTGGCTTCCTGGCCCAGACGCCGGTGATCTACCAGCACGACATCGATATCGACCCCATGGCAGCCGCCTGGGCCGATCAGCTGCCGGACACCCCGCGGAACCTGTTCCTTACGGGCGCCATCGGAGTCGGTAAGACCCACACCGCCTGGCAGGCCACCCGTCGCTGGATCGACCGGTACATCGCCCGCACCGGCCGCCAGCCGTCCGTTGAGACGTGGCGCTCCACCGCACTCTTTGACGCCCTGCGCCCCGACAGCCGCGACTACGACGGCCGCGTCCTCACCGCCCAGCTCCAGCGCGCCGACCTCCTCTACATCGACGACCTGGCCGCCGCCCGCGTCTCGCCCGTCGGCTGGACCCAGGAACGCCTGTACGAAATCTTCGACGAGCGGTACATCAACCGCCGGCCGGTCCTGATCACATGCGACGTACTGCCCAGCCAGACCGAGCACCTTGTCGGCGAGCGCGTCCAGTCCCGACTCCGCGAGATGTTCCGCGGCGGGGTACTGCTCCTCGAGGGCGACGACCGCCGCATGGGGGGCACCTCGTGAGTGCCGACCTGTGGGACGCCCCCACCGAGGAGACGGGCGCCGAGGGACCTGCCCGCCCCCGGGACCTGGACGCCGAGCACATCGTCGTCGCCAACGTCATGCAGCAGCCCTCCCTCATCGACGATCTCGCCGCCGACTTCGACCCCGCCGACATCACCGACGACCGCCTCCGCTGGACCTGGCACGCCGTCGACGAGATCCGCCAGACCCTCACCGGGTCCGAGATCCGCTACGAGGCCGTCAACGCCCAGCTGCAGGCCTGGCGAGCCTCCGGCTACCTGCCGGTCGTTCCGCTCACCCGCGACCAGCTCGTCGACCTGTACGGCCGCGCCCAGCCCGGGGCGAGCGCCTGGTATGCGGCCAGCATCACCAAGAAGGCGAAGGCGGCCCGTCTCGTCGCCCACGGCTACGACGCCATCAGCCGCGGCCGGTCCGCCGGCTTCGACCCCGACGAAGATGTCCCCGCCGCCCAAGCCCAACTTGACGGGGTCCTCGGCGCCACCGACCAGGCCGACATGGCGGTCGTCGGCGACCTGCTCGCCGGCAGCCTCGAGCGGGCAGTCACCAAGCCCACGACCGAGAACCGCATCCCCACCGGATTCATCGACCTCGACCTCCTGCTGTCCGGCGGCTGGGCCCCCGGCCAGATGGTCGTCGTCGGCGCCCGCCCCGCCATGGGCAAGACCACGTTCGCCCTCGGCCTCGCACGGGCCGCCGCGGTCAAGCACGGCATCCCGACGCTGTTCCAGTCCCTCGAGATGAACAAGGAAGACCTTGCCGACACCCTGCTGTGCTCCGCCGCGCAGGTCGGCCTCCACCACCACAAGCAGGGCGCGGTCGACGCGGCAGGGCTCGCCCGACTCGCGAAGGCCGCCGGGCAGGTACGCCCCGCTCCGCTGCACATCAACGAGACCGGGCACCTGTCCGTGCCGCTGCTGCGAAGCCAGGTCCGCCACCTCGTCCGAACCGCTGGCCTGCGCCTTGTGATCGTCGACTACCTGCAGCTGATGTATGCCCCCAAGTCTGAGAACCGGCAGCAGGCCGTCGCCGACATGTCTCGTCAGTTGAAGCTCATGGCCAAAGAGTTCGGCATCACGATCATCGTTCTGGCCCAGCTCAACCGCGGCCCCGAGCAGCGCACCGACAAGCGCCCGCAGGTCTCCGACCTTCGCGAGTCCGGGGCGATCGAGCAGGACGCGGACATCGTGGTCCTGCTGCACCGCGAAGACGCCTATGAGCGGGACTCGCCCCGCGCCGGAGAAGCCGACCTGATCGTCGGCAAGCACCGCGGCGGCCATCCCGGCGATATCACCGTCGCGTTCCAGGGCCACTACGGCCGTTTCGTCGATATGGCTTCGGAGGCGTGATGACCGAGCTCACGCCCGAGGACATCGCCGCGGCTCGCGAGGAAGGCGATCTTGTGGCCCTGCTCCTCATGGCCGCTGGCCTCACCCCGGCCGCCGTCCCCAAGCAGCGGACCACGGCCGCTGACGCGGACCGCGTCCACATCGCTCACCCCGGCGCATGGCCCACGGGCACCAGCCGGCCCGCCCCGGTCCCCGCACCGTCCGGCCCGCAGATCGAGGCGGCGCTCACCGACTACCGGCGCTGGCTCGTCGTCGACCGGCCCCACGCCAGCACCAAATGCCCCTGCCCCGGCTGCACCCCCGGAGGGATCACATGAAGACCGAGTATGAGGACCGCTTCTGGTCCCACGTGACGGGCGGTGACGTCCAAACCTGCTGGCTCTGGACTGCCATGCGCGGCACCACTGGATACGGCAAGTTCAAGTTTCGCGGGCGGGTTGTTCGAGCTCACCGCCATGCCTACGAGCTGCTGCGGGCCGAGATACCCAACGGCCTCGTCCTTGATCACCTGTGCCGAGATCGGGCGTGCGTAAATCCCTGGCATCTCGAACCGGTGTCACAGCGGGTGAACGTCCTGCGTGGCCAGGGAGTTGCTGCAGTGGCAGCCCGTAAGACGCACTGCCCGCACGGTCATAGGTACGACGACAGCAACACGGTCGTTACCGCCGCCGGCTTTCGTCGATGCCGCACGTGCCGCAGCACTGCCGATCGCCTCCGTCGCGCCAAGCCGTGACCCGACTCCGCCTACCCCAACCGCCAGCACGCCGCGTGACCCGCCGTCAGGCATCACGCCGACCCCGAAAGGCAACCCCGTGACCGAGCAGACCCCCGCCCCCGCCGTCGACCAGATCTGGCAGGACAACGACAAGCGCGGCTACGGCCGACGAGTCCGCATCGTCGAGATCGCCGGCACGCACGCCGTCGTCGAGCTCATCGTCCCGCGAGGAGCCGGCCACAACGGCGCCAAGCCCGGCCGCCGGACCAGCATCCGCCTCGACCGCTTCCGACCCATCAGCACCGGCTACCGGTACGTCGGCGACGCCCCCACCCCGTGACGCAGACGGCTGGCCCCCTCGACGCAACCGAGGGGGCCAGCCAGACCGAATCATCCACCATCCCGAGGAGAACCCGATGCCTGCCACCGCCGATACCCACCTCAACGTCTGGTACTGCAGGCGCTGCCGGAAATCGTGCAAGGTCCAGCCGCCACTCCGGGACCCGGCCTGCAAGTGCACAAGCCCCGTACCCGGTCTGCGCCCCACGCGGGTGACTCTCCTGGCCGCCGAGGACGGGCCGAAGCGCCGCCGGCTGCAGGCGCTCACCGACCGGGAAGCCCGTCTCCGTGCACTGGCTCGCAAGGGGCAGCGGGTACGCGTCACCTTCGAGGGCGAAGTCGTCGACGCATGGGCCCGCACGGACTCTGAGGGCGTCAAGCACGTGCAGTTCATGGTGCTCACGCCGGACGGGCACCGGCACATCGTGAACCCGGGTCTGCCGGGTGGCGAGGTCGAGGGTCTGCCGGGGGCCGAGTCGTGACCGCGCCCGCCCGGCCGGTGCCGACCTCACGCCGCGGACCCAGCAGCAAGCCCCTCACGCCGCACCAGCTTGAGGCCTTCCGTCTGGCAGCCACCGGCCACACTCACGCCGCCATCGGCCACAGGCTCGGCATCGACGAGAAGAGCGTCGGCAAGCTGATGACCGAGGTCTTCCGCAAGCTCGGTGCGGTGAACATGCCCAACGCGGTTCTTCTCGGCTGCCAGGCCGGGATCCTCGACGGCCAGCGTCGCCGCCATGGGGATCACGCCGGGTACGAGGCGCACCGGCGCCGGGGCGAGGACCCGAAGCTCTGCGAGACGTGTTCGGCCGGGGAGCGGGAGCACAAGGC
Organism: Streptomyces sp. WM6372; assembly: GCF_001279655.1. NCBI lineage: Bacteria > Bacillati > Actinomycetota > Actinomycetes > Kitasatosporales > Streptomycetaceae > Streptomyces > Streptomyces sp. WM6372. The sequence continues at coordinate 57,314 of NZ_LGDB01000201.1, forward strand.
GGCCCTGAAGGCCCGCCAGAAGCTACCGGCCAGTTAAGTCCCCGACGAGTTGGACCCCCCTCGTAAGGCAATCGGTCCAACCCACCCCTGCAAGGCCGCCCAGCCGCAACCAGCAAGGCGGGAACCGGCAAGAACGCACGGCACCCAAGACGACAGCCCCACCCGACCCCCGGAGAACCCGATGGCCCGCATCTGCCGACACACCCTCAAGCTCACGTTCCGCATGCCCCAGTGGCTGTCCTGCGATACCTGCCACGCCGACTTCCCTCACCGCGCCGACTGCCCCGGACACGGGACGGCCGCCTGCGCCGCCAGTTGCATGAACGACCCCGAGCGGGCCGCCGAGATCGCCACCCTCGAAGCCGCCTTCGCCCTGCCGTGCCAACCGACCGCCTGACCCGTCCCGCGCGCACAAGGAGAAGCCCCCATGACCCTCGACGAGATCATCACCGCCCTTGAAGCCGAGGACCCTCGCAAGGTCTGCCCTGACGGCTTCACCAACCCGCACTCCTACCGCGGCTACTACCACGAGCTCGCCTTCGAGTCGGCCCGGAACGTCACCATCGGCGACATGCTCGCGGACGCCCGAACCGCCCGCGGCGCCTGGTTCACCGGATGGAAGGGCGGCGACTTCCAGATGGACGGCTTCACGGACTGCTGGCTGGCCGAAGAAGGCAGCGCTGGCGGCGAAACCATCGGCCCGCTGCTTCTCCGGCTGATGCTCGCCGCCGGGCACGTCCCCGCTGTCTGACCGCCCGCCTTGCCGGTCGTCCCGCTCGGGGCGGCCGGCCCGGACCACCCACACCACCGGAAGGCCCTCATGAACCGCTTCGAGTACACCGACGAGTACGACCAGCGTCTCCGCATCACCCCAGTCGAGCGCGAGCACCCCGACGAGGCGCCCGCGCTCTGGTTCGAGACCACCGACGGCGGCTTCCGCGGCACGTCCGTCAAGGTCCCGCTCGGCCGGCTGGAGGAGGCCATCGCCGGACAGCGCGACATGGCCCGCCAGGCCGGAGGAGCCGCCGCCGCCCCGCGCCGCCGCCTGACCGAGCTGGAGCACGAGGCCGCTTGGCACGCCATCGACGGCCTCGACTGGGAGGCCTACCCCGACGCGGACACCGTGCTGAACGCCGTACTCCGCGCGCTCGACATCGACCCGCCCGCCGTCAAGGGGGCCGGAGCATGAGCCAGCAGCCCGCGGCGACCGTCCGGCCGACCCGATACGTCGTCTCCTGTATCCCAGAGAACGACATCAACGCCCCGCACTTCAGCCTCAACGTCGAGTACCGCGGCCGGGACCTGTGGGCCGTCGTCCGCCACGGCTCCTGCCTGAGCGCGGCGGGCCAGTGGAGCTACGAGTCGGTCCCGTCCGAACGCGAGGACGAGTGGCTGGCCGAGCACCGCTTCGACCTCGACACCGCGCTGAAGCTCGCGAAGGAGGCGGCGCCGACTCTGACGGTGAACGGCTTCACCGTGGCCCACGTGCTGCGCTGGCCCGCCGACGAGGCCGAGGAGTAGCCGTGCTGACCCTGCTCCTCGTCGCCGGCGGCCTGGCCCTCGGCTACCTCACCGGCCGCGTACAGCCCGCCAGTCGAGCCATGGCCTGGGCCTGGCGGCAGACCCTCATCCGACAGCCAGCCCGATACTCGCGACGCTGGTGGGCCGTGCAGGCTGTCTTCGGCTGTGCTGCCGCCGGCCTCCTCGCCACCCGGCCGCAGCAGACGATGCGCAACTGGCGGGCCCGGCACACGATGCCGCCGCGCAGTCCCGCACCCCGGCTCCGAGACACCCCGTTGGGCGAGCCGTGATCGTCTTCCTGCTTTCCCTCCTCGCCTGGGCTATCTCCGCGTCCGCTGTCCTCGTTCTCCTCGCCCGAGGACGGCGCCGCAGAGATAACCAGGCCCGAGACCGCCACCGCGCCATGAAAGCCCGTCACGCGGCCGCCCACACCCCACGGTGGGCCCGCACCGACCACCACCGGAGAACCCGATGACACCCGACCCGCTCGCCCTCCCCGCCCTCTTCTTCCACGGCACCGAGCAGCTCGACGGCACCCACGCCGTCCACCCCGTCGACCGCACCGTCCCCGAGGATCCCCGCGAGCGCGCCATCTGCCGGGCCCTCCTCCAGCACGCCCTCGCCCTCCTCGACGCCAGCGAGCCCACCCAGCCGACCGGGAGCAGCCGATGATCGCCGACCTCCTGTGGGTCCTCGCGGTGTACGCCGGCGTCGCCGCCACCTCCACCGTGATCGTCGCCGTGATGCGGAGCAGCCTGTGACCGAGCCCGACCCGCAGCCCGCCCTCACCTACCTCGGCGTCGGCAGCTTCCACATCGGCACCCCCGACTCGACCTTCACCCTGCCAGCGACCCGCTATCCGATCGCCGACCCTCGGCACCCAGCCCGAAGGGAGCCAGCCGTGATCGACAAGCCCCGCCTCACCCCGAACCCCGACGGCGGCGTGATCCTCCACCTGCCGAACATCAACTACCTCGACACCCAGGTCTGGTCCGTTGACATCGGCCTCACCCAGGCCGGACTCGACGACCTCCGGGCCCTCCTCGCCCGAGCCGACGAGCCCGCGCCGTGACCGTCCAGCCGCCTCTGTTCCTGCCCGGCTGGGACGTCGAGCCCTGCGACACCGCCCCACCCGAACCGGCCGCCGTCGAAACCCGGTACGGGCACGGCCTCGACCAGCCCGACGACCGGCCCCGCATCATCCCCGGCGACCACGGCCAACCACCCGGACGCCGGCGGGAACTCGAACCCCGGACCATCCACAACCTGCCGACAGGAGACCTGCTATGAGCGACCAGCCCACCCTCCGCGATCGGGCCATCGACGCCATCGCCCGCGACCTAAACGCCGGCAGGTTCTGGCTCCCGACCGAGGGTCGCCCGGTCGCCGCCGACGCCGTACTCGCCCTCGTCGCAGTCGAACTCGAGACCAGCCAGCGGCGGAGCATCCGCATCCAGACCCTCCTCGACGAGACGCGCGACCGGATCCGGAAGCTGCACCGGCCGGTCGAGCACATGGGCCGCGTCATCTGCGCCGAACGCTCCGCCTACTGCGGCGAGAGCACCGACAACCCGCCCGCCCCCGCGCCGTGCCCAACGATCACCGCGCTCAACGCCGCCGCCTGACCCGCCCCGTACCGCCCGCACAGGAGACGCCGTGAACGAGTCCGTGAACTGCTTGGTCTGCACCCGCGAGCTGTGGGAAGACGAACTCGGCAGGATGGCTTGCCGCCCCTGCGAACGCCGTATCGACGACCGGCTGCGCGCCCTCGCCGGACCCTGCGGCCTGTACGCCCGACTCTGCCTCCGCAACGAACCCGGCGCCCCCAGCAGCGGCCCCCGCGTCAGCGGCAGCGCCACCGCAGGCATAGCCGGCAACCTCAACATCCTCAACGAGACAGCCAACGGCGGCATCGTCAGCCTGCTGGAAGGCTGGGTTGAGGACTGGTCCACCTACGGACTCGGCATCCACGGCGGCGGCGGCCGACTCCAGCACCGCCTCGACGAAGCCGTCGCCACCCTCCGCCGCAACCTCCCCCAAGCCATCTGGCGGCACCCCGCCCTCGACGCGTTCGCCCACGAGATCGACATGCACTGCCGCCGCTACCAGGCCGTCATCGACGGCGGCAAACCGGCGCCCGCCATCAAAGCCACTTGCACCTGCGGAGAGGCCATGCACGTCCCCGTCGATGCGCCGGCCATCACCTGCCGCAAGTGCGGCACCGGCTACGGCTGGGAAGAGTTCCGGGAGATGGCACTGGCACAGCGAGCCGCAGCATGACGAAGCGCCCCCGGCCGAGCCGGCCAGGGGCGCTTCAGTGCGTTCGGGTCAGGGGGTCCGGGGCCAGGAAGCCGACTCGTCGCGCTCTACGTGGTACGACACGGCGAACATGTCTGCTGCCATTCGCGTCTGATTGACCTCGACCACAAGGTCGCCGACGCGGGATTCGCGAGTCACGACCAGCACCCAAATGCTGGAGCTGATCTTCAAGCGCAGCTGCTCCTCATCACTCGACGGCCGCGCCCTTATCGTCTCGCGCCACTCGATGGCTGCACCGAAGTGCTCCTCGATCCGGTCGTAGATACCGCCGGGGCCGGTGTTCGCGGCGCCCAGGATCGGGAGTTCGCCCACCAGGGGCATGGGCAGGTACGAGGTGGCCAGCTGGTGCGGGAACTCGGCTTCCGGCGGGCCGACGGACCGGTCGCGGATCATGACGTGCTCGCCACGGGGTACGCCGAGAGCGTCCGCGATTTCGTCGGGTGCAACGCCCACGGCCTGGGAGCCGCTGCCAACGCCACGCCAATCCTGGGCGTTGCGGTCGAAGAAGTAGCCGATCTCGTCCCGGTAGGCGATGCGGTCCCGTACTACGGCCGGCGGCCCGAGACGCGGCCGGATGAACGTGCCGCGACGGCCTTCCGAGTAGAGCAGGCCGCTGGCGACGAGGTGCTGGACGGCTCGGTTGGCTGTCTGCCGGGATACGCCGTACTCGTCCTTGAGTCTGTCGATGCCAGGGATGGGGTCGCCGATGGGCCAGCGACCCGCCTCGACGTCGCGTCGGATCGCGTCTGCTACGTCCATGTAGGTGGCTGGCGCCATGGGCCTCTCCTCTCGTTCCAAGATGTCTCCCGCCTATCCTATACAAGCGACCCCTGAATGGGATAGCCTCTGAATGTGCCCAACGCAAACGGCCCTGACCAGGTCTTGCACACCTGGTCAGGGCCTTGCGAACCCCTACCTGTGCCCAGGAGGATCCGCATGTCGCACAAGCCTATCCTGACCAGCGCTTCCCTGTACGAACAGGGCGCGCCCACCCCGGCCCGGCGTCTCATCGCTGCGGGGATCAAGCGCGGCGCCGGCCCGCTCATCATCGAGCAGCCCCAGATGTCCGCCGCCGACAAGGCCGCCACGCCGCCGCCTCCTACGTCCGCCGCCCGGCGATGACGTCATGAGCGCCGCGATCACCGCCTGCGACTGGTGCGGGCAGGGCGACAGTGACCCGATCGACCCGCAGGACGGCGAGTAATCGCCCTCGGTACCGGCCAGCAGCACACCCACCGCAGCAAGACCCACCCCGGCACGACCAACCGGAGGACAGCCATGCCCGAACCGTCGGACGAGATGGACGCCTACGACCGCCGCATCGCGGACCTGGAGCAGGCGCCCGCCGACTACGAGCCCGACGAGGACGGCGACTACACGATCACGTTCCTCGCCATCGACACCCGCAAGCCGTAACCCCACCCGCCTGACCACTGGAAGGAGCCCCGTCATGGGCTGGAGCAAGGCAGCACAGCGAGTCGAGAAGGCCGTCACCGACGCCCTCGCCAACGGCGCCACCCCCGAGGAAGCCACCGAGGCCGGCCGCCGGGTTGCCGCCGGATACACGGCCGAGGAGCTCGGCGACGGGATGCTCTCGCTCGCCGTCGATATCCGCGCCGACTACGACGCCAAGCGCCGCAACCGCTGAGGAGTAGCCGTGCCCATTGACCGGCACGCCGAGTACCGGGCCATCAACCGCATGCGGGTTGCCCGCCAGGCCGCTCACCTCGCGCTCTGTGCCGCCGGCTGCAAGGCCGCGGCTGTCACCCCCGCCGACGTTCAGGCACAGGCCCGCAAACTGTCCGGCCTCGACGACGGCCCCCTCAGCACCACCGAAGCATGCGACGCCCTCGCCTACTACACCGCCTGACCAACGGAAGGACCACCGTCATGAACGCCAACGTCACCGAGATCGAGCAGCCGTCCGACCTGGAGGCCGCCTGGGCTGAGTACGAAGTCCGCGAGCAGCTCATCGCCGCCTACGAGCAGGCCACGACGAGGGCCGGCCGGGCCGCGGCCCGCTGGGAGGTCCTGGCCTACGACATGGCGAACCCGGGTGTGACCAAGCTCGCCGACCAGCTCGACGACCACGCCAGCCGCGCCGCCTGACATCCGCCGCAGCCCTCAGGAAGGAAGGCTATGAGCCCCCCCGAGTGGATCAAGAAGCTCGACGTGTTCGCCGTCGTCGAGAAGCTCCTCACCCTCGCGGCCCTCATCCTTGTCGCCATCACGGTCGGCGGGCAGCTGGGCCACATGCTCGGCCTGCACGGCACCCTGGCCACCGTCGCCGCATGGTCGATCGCGCTGGTGTACGACGCCTTGTGGATCGGCGCCCTTCGGATGTCCGAGGTAGCGATCCGGCAGCGGTCCAGGATCGGCATGGCCGTCATGCTCGGCCTGACTGTCGCAGCCATCGGCGTATCCACCGCGACCCTGTTGGTCCTCGGGCACGCCCAGATCTTCGCTGGCGTACCGGCCGCCGCCGCGGTCTTCATGGGTCTTCGGATCTTCTCCAGCAACGTGCTGGCGGACTCCGCCACGGCCGATCGGATCGCCGACCAGTCCGCTGCAGCCCGCAACGCTCACGCCCTCGCAGCGGCCGACGCCCGTCAGCTCCGATCGGAGGCCCGCACCGAAGTCCTCGATGAGACTGCCGGGCACCTCGCCGAGCTGCACCGCCAAACCGCCCGCGCTGAGGTCCTGACCGCAGCCCAGAAGAAGATCAGCAAGGCCCGGGCCAAGGCCGAGAAGACCCTCGCCGAGGCCGACAAAAAGCACGGTGAGAAGGCCCTGGCGTTCATGTCCCGGGAGCTGCTGACCGTCGGGCCGCGCCCCGTGGCCACGGACTCTGGCCGCACCCTGTCTGAGCAGGGTGGCCACACGGTGGCCACGCTGGTCATCCCGGAAATCGAAGCCGTGGCCATCTCGCCCGCAACCGCGGACGAATCGGACAGTGAAGTTGAAGTAGAGCAGGTCCTCGTCGAGGACGCCATGACCCTGGAGGAACTTGCCGTAGCAGCCGGCGTCGACGTTCCTGAGCCGGGCGTGACCCTCACCGACGAGCAGCTTGAAGTCGTCGTGCGCTGGCTCCGGTACGCGATGAAGCCGCCCCGCTCCTACCGCCAGGCGTATGCCGCGTTCCGTGAAGCCGGGTTCCAGGCCCGTGAGAACCGTGTCCGCCGGACCTGGGGCGAGATTGAGACCCGCGAAGCCGAAGCCGTACCCGCCTAACCCGCGCCCGGCACAGCCGGCAGGGCCCAGCAGCATCAGCCGCTGGACCTTGCCGAGACTGCCGGAAGCAGTCGGAACCACAAACCCGCAGGTCAGCCGAGGAGTGACCCGGTGAGCGGAACGTTCGCAGACCCGGCAAGCAGACCCGGCCCACCTGCCCCGAGCCCGAAGGGATGGCGTCATGAGCTCGAACTATTGGACCAAAGAGATCAAGCGCGCGGATGCCGCATCCCCCAAGACCGGTGCGACCCGGCGGATGGATCGCTTGCGCAGCACCCTCCAGCACGTGGATCCGGTGATCGCTAACCGGGCCTGGCGGGAAGCGGCGGACGCGATCCAACGCATCACGGATCGCTACACACCGTAATCATTCACTCGTTCATTCACCTGGGTAGAGATGAACTCTCCGATCTGTTACGCGCGCACGTGCGCGCACAAGCAGGCCGTTCACCTCTCCCCGTCGCAGACCGTGAAGGGGAAGCGATGGAGATACTGCTCGCCGCCTGCCTACTGGCGTGGGCCGCGGGGGCGCAGAGCGAACAGGCCAAGCTGGGCATCAGCCCGGCACAACGCTCTCTGATCCGCGAACAAGTCCGCCACGAGAAGGCGGTACGGAGGATCGCCGAGAAGCACGGCATCCCGGCCTCCTCGGATGGATCGCCTGACGACCCGAAGTCGGAACCGAGTCCGGTCACTCTTCCCGAGGCCTTCCGGGCCGGCTACCGGGGATACGCCCCCGTCGCCCGCGTCGCAACCCCAGCGGGACGACTGGCCGGTGACTGGGCGGCAAGGGGAGTGCACTGGGCGAAGGACACCGGCCGCTCAGCCCTGCTGGAGTACCGCAAGCGCCGCAAGGCCGCTGGCGAACCCGACCCGGCCCCGGTTCACGGCCCGCAAGTGCCGCCGATGCCGGCCTATCCGCCAATGCCGACCACCCCACCGACCGTGGGCAGCGCCGACCCGGCGAACGTGACGCCCGAAAGGCCCGAAGGGGCCCCGGAGAGCAAGGACGCCGAGGACCCTGCCCCGATCGAATCGGGCACGGCGACCACTGCACCCGCGCCGGAGCCCACCGTCCCCGAGCCCCGGTCGGAACACGTGCCGGAGCCCGCCGAATCCGCCAACCCGAACGCACCAGCGACAACCGAAGGAGGGACCGGCCGGATGGCGACAGAAGTCACCTACGACTCGGTCATGGACGAGAGCGACGAACTCTCCCTCATGTGCGAGGACGACCGGAGCGTATACAGGCGGATTCGAGAACGCTGCGAACGCGAGATCGGACGGGCCGACTCCCTTATCGCGCAGCTCAAGAGCCCCGGCGTCCAGGCCTGGATCTCCCGGTGCGCAGAGCAGTACCGGGTGATCCTCGCGCAGCTCGACGAACTCGACGCCAACACCATCGCCCAGGGTGAGGGAGTCGTGAAGGCCAAGGCCCTCCTTCTGGCCGGCCAGGGCCTCTACGCCGGCATCGCAGCCGACATGGAGGAAGTCGAGGAGCGGGAGTTCTACATCTCCGACGCGGTCGACAGCGAGGACACGAACGCCGCTGCCGAAACCTACGAGACGCAGGGAGCCTGAGCATGAACGCCACCTACGCCGCCGTACTTGCCAGGGCAGCCGCCTACGGCGTGCGCGCGGCCCGCACCCAGGCCGCCGTCGAACGCCTGCAGTCCCGGTTCGAGGACCGGGCCGACTCGGCCCGCTACCTCTCCGAGGCGATGACCCGCCTGGTCGTGGACGAACCGACCACGACCGCATACATGGAGATCGCGAACCTCTCGAATGCCATGGCCGGCAACGTCGGCCAGATCGTCTCGGCAGCCGACTCCCTGTCCACCGCAGCGGAGGGCCTGGACAGCGAGACGCACGCCCAGCATGGCCGGATGGCGGACGCCAACCGCACCCACAACGTGCAGATGGCCGATCCCCAGTTCTTGCGGCCCCGCTAACCCCTCAGCCCCAAACGCCAGGCCACGGACGGGGCCGCGCCACATACGCGGCCCCTCCGCACCCTCACACGGACTCCGAAAGAGGCCCCGATGGCAACCACCATCGCACCCCAGAAAGAGCACGACGAGACCCACCACGCGGAGACCAGCGCTCAGGCGCGGATCTCCGAGATGAAGCGCAACCCGGGCCTGTACATCGGAGCGGCCCTCGGACTCGCGCCCGCCGTCATGCCCGACGGCATGCTCCTCGCTACCACCCTCGGCACGACGGGGATTGCAGCCGGCTGGGCCGCTTTGGGCGTACTGCCCGGACCCTGGCGGTGGCTGCCCGGACACGGCCAGCCGTGGGAATGGATGTGCCGCTCCAGCCGGCGGGGCTACCGCCGAACTCTCCGCCGCATGCGCCGCCGCCTCACTCAGACCGGCGCGGAGGCCATAGCGGCGGGCATCCCCGCCGGCTGGTACGGGCACCCCCAGCGCCCCGCCCTCATCCGGGAAGTGACCGCCGACGCCCGCCGGGCACGCTGCGAAATGCTGCGCAGCGCCTGGGCCAAAACGCTCCCCAACTGGGACACCGGCTGGTGGCGCAAGCACACCCCTGCGGAGATGATCCTGCGTGCCGGGCCGCTGGCAGTACTCCCCGCTGCAGGTTTCATCGCCATGCCCTGGTGGGCTCACCTGGGCATCGGATCCCTCGCCGCAACGTGGGGAGTCAGGACTCTTCGCCGGCCCGCTCCTGCAGTCATGCCCGAGCCCGAGATTGCGGCCGCCGACTGGTACCAGGCCCGATGGGCCGAGTGGATCGCCTGCGAACGGGGCCCACTGCCGGAATCCAGGCTGGTCAACGTTCAGGTGAACGCCGACGAACTGACCGCGGTCATCGTCTCCACCACCGCCAGGCCCGCAGCCTCCCTTGGGCAGGACCCGGTATCGATCGCATTCGACGTCCCGCCGCGCGCGGTGAACATATACCAGCCGGTCGACATGCCAGCCAACCGTGCCAAGATCACCGTCCGCCTGCGGGCCGCTGCAACCAGCGGCCCCGACATGGACGACCTGGCAGCCGTCTGGGACGAATTCAACCCCTACAACGGCAGCAAGCTGTACGACGTCGAAAAGACCGAGTTCGGCAACCGCTTCCAGCTCCTCATGCCCCGCCGCGGGTCCGGCGTCGCCGACGTACAGGCCGGCATCATCGCCCAGGCCCTCGACCTCCAGGGCGAAGGCGCCGCATCCCGGCTTCACCTCCGTGTCCTCGACTCCCGCCGCATTGAAGTCAACGAGATGAGCATCAACCCCCTCCAGGACGGCGTCCCCCTCGACCTGGACGCCCTCCTCATGGACGACCAGGGCTACATCACCGTCGGCAAGGACATCTACGGCCTTCCGACCCGATGGAGGCTACTCAAGTACGACCCCGCACGCCGAGGCCTGTCCGGCCGCTCCTCCGCCAGCGCCGTACACGCCTTCGGCTCCGGCACCACTGGCGCCGGCAAGACCTCCCTGGAAGAGGACTTGCAGGTCGCCCAGCGCCGGAACGGCTTCGTGTCCTGGCTCGCCGACGGCAAGGGCGGCGCCGGATACGCCCCCTGGATGAATGACCTCGACTGGCTGGTCAAGTCCCCCTACGGGGCCATGCTCATGGGCCAGGGCGCCAACCGAGTCAGCGAATACCGTTACGCCGAGCAGATGAAGATGCAGTGGCTCGACGCCGAGGGATTCACCGAGAACGGCCGGAGCTTCTTCGTACCCGGCGAGCCGTTCGCCCCGATGGCCGTCACCTGGGACGAGTTCAACGAGATGGTCCTTAAGGATCCGCAGGCCGATCACGTCAAGCCGCTACTGCGGTCCGTCTCCAGCGTCGGCCGGCTCTCCCGCGCCGCGGGTATCGGTGCACGAATCTGGGTCCAGATCCCCAACCTCGACAGCCTCGGATCGGACGCCAGCGCGAACGCCATTCGCGACATGCTCCAGTCCGGAAACATCGCCCTCTTCCGCACCGCCCGAGCCGACGTGGACGTGATGTCCCTCGGCTCCCGCACCCCCAAGTACCGGCTCGAACCACTACCGGAACGCTTCCCGGACGGCTCCGAGACCGGCGGAGTCTTCTACATGGCCGACGGCAAAGACCAGTACACGCAGTCGCGAGCCGCCTTCCACACCAACCCTGCACGACTCAGCCGCCAGTTCCCGTTGGAGACCCTGACTGACCGCGAGGCCGAGGCCGCCGGTCCGGCCTACCTGCGGCGCGATGAGTATCGCCACCTCGACGCGGCGGACGAAGAGGAGTTCCTCCGCGAGCTCAGCAAAGAGCAGCAGTCCAAGAGCAGCAAGAAGATCACCGTCATCGACACCAATCGCTCAGCACCAACGGCGGAAGCCGACGACGAGGACCTGGACGACCTCGTGCCGCTCACCCGCACACAGAAGGTCTGGCACGCGGTCGACGCCGGCGCCCGCCGCAACAAGCAGATCTCCGAGGTAACCGACCTCAAGCCCGCCAACGTCGCCGGCGCCACCACTCGACTGGAACGCCTCGGCAAGCTCCGCAAGGTCGAACGCGACTGGCACACCACCGAACGCCTCGACGCCTAAACAGCCACGCCTCACCCCTCCTCACGAAACCGGAGTACAGCCATGACGCTCACCACCACCGGCCTGTTCCTGCTCGTCGCCGTCGGCCTCGGAATCTGGATGAAGAGGGATCCCAGCTTCAAGAAGCGCGAGTTCCTCGCCGTCAGCCTCTTCTGGGTCCTAGTCGTCGCCACCCCGTGGGGCGCCGAAGGCGTCGCCAAGGTTCAGAGCATCATTGGGACCGGCGTGCAGACCGCCAGCGACACCGTCAACTCCGTCTCCAGCAAGTAGGGCGGCCATGACCACCGACCGCGCTTCGGCCCGCCGGCAGGCCGAAGCCATCCTCGCCGAACTCGACGGCATCGCAGCCACCGCCTACCGCGACCCGACCCCGAACCCCACCATCGGAGCCGCCGAGCCCGTGCCCCAGCCCGGCCGGCCCCCTATGAGCCAGAAGGCGACCGACGCCAGCGCCCTCATGCTCGCCGCCGGTGCCGCCTCGCTCCCCATCGGAGGCGCGACCTCCCTGGTCCTGTACACGCTCGGCCACGTCAGCCCCACAGCCCTCGCCATCGGAGGAGCAGCCCCCGTCGCCCTGATCCTCGCCATCGGATCCCTGATCAAGGCCGCCAGCCGCGGCATGCAGGGCATCGGAGCGGAGCACCACCACCACTACGCCGGGCCCGTCCACCAGGAGCACCACACTGTGAGCACCCAGACCCGAGGCCTGTTCGCCAAAACGATCAACAAGCAGTAGGAGAAAACCATGAGCAAGGAGTCAGCCATCGAACTTGCCGCCGAGGCACTCGACCGGGTCGAGGCAGCCTGGGACAACACCGACGACGGCCCCAGCATCGAAGACATGCAAGAAGCCAAAGCGTTCAAAAACTCAGCCCTGGCAGCCGGAGCAACCATCGACGAAATCCAGGCCGCCCGGAAGAACTGAACCCAGGCCTACCGCTCCACCGACAGGCCCTCGCCGACCGCGGGGGCCTTCGTCATTGGGACCGCGCGGGCCAGCCAGCCGTCGCCGCACCGGTCCGTCGGCAGCATCGTCACCACCGCTCCCCGCTCCCGGCACAACCAGTCCAGCTCGGCCAGACAGTCGGCCTCCGTCGCGCACCGCACCATGAACGACACCCTCATGAGCGCAGTCTCCCATCAGAGCCGAGCACTTGACACGAGTCACCACCGAAGTCATGATCTGCTGAAGTAGCACTCGTGCGCGCTCAGGCCGTCCACCCAAGGACGGCCTTTCGTCATTCCAGGAGGCGGCGCATGGACCGACCCTGGCTCGCCACCGCAGCCGACGCCGCCTACTACACCGGCCGGCCCATCGGAACCATCTGGCGCTGGGCATCCGAAGGCCGCATCGACGTCGTTGGCCGCGGCAAGGCGGCCCGCTACGACCTGCGGAAGATGCCCCGCAAGACCGTGGACGAATGGACGGGCGAGGTCACTCTCGGGGATCCGCCGCCACTGCCCGCCGGAGCCAAGGCCGCCTGAACCACTGCGGAATCAGGCCAGCCTGCGGCAGCATGAGCCGTCCCAGAACCGCGACCAAGGGACCCCTCATGTTCGGCAGCAAGAAGACCCCAGAAGAGAAGGCCGCAGCGGCCCGCCTCAGCAAGATCCGAGGCGCAGCAGCCGCAGCCGGCGTGACCATGTTCGGCGGCAAGTTCCGGTCACCGAACCAGATGGACGTGCCCGTCGAAGGCGCGAAGGTCACCCTGGAACGGGGCGAAGAGGCCAAGGCGCGCATCACCGCCACCCGCGTAGCCCTCACCGGGATATTCGCCGTGTTCCTGAAGAAGGAAATGACCCAGCTCTTCATCACCATCGAGGGCGCTGGCGGCGAGATCCTCGTACAGCCCGTCGCGGCAAGCAAGGAACCCCAAGCGCGGATCTTCGCGACCCTCGTCAACGGCGAAGCGACCACGCCAGGCGAGTAGCCAACCAGCCGCACGGCGCGGCGGATCCACCCCGAGGGAGGTCCGCCATGCCGCTGCCCGACGACGTCCAGACCGTCACAGTCGTAGACGACCGGGCCCACCCCGACGGCGGACCCATGCGCGGCAAGGTCATCTTCCGGCCCCGCGTCCGCACCGTCACCTCGACCGAGCACGGCCTGATCGTCATGGGCGATGCCGTAGGCGAATGGGTCAACGGCACCCTCAGCGTCGAACTCCTCGCCGGAGACGCCGACGGCTTCACGCCCACCGGGTGGACCTACGAGGTCATCGAGCGGCCCTACGACGCGGCCAGCGACGGCTACGACATCCTCCTCGCCGCGAGCCTCGGGCCGACCGTCAACCTGTCCACGCTCGCACCGGCCAGCCCGGCACAGGGCGACTACGTCACCGTTCCCGGCCCTGCAGGGCCCCAGGGACCTGCAGGGCCGACGGGCGCTACGGGCGCCACCGGCCCCCAAGGGCCGACTGGAGCGACGGGAGCGACAGGGGCCACCGGACCGCAAGGACCCGCGGGCCCTGCGGGAGCCGACGGAACTGACGGAATCGACGGAGCGGCGGGCCCCCAAGGGCCGCAGGGCGATCCCGGACCGACAGGACCCACGGGGGCCACAGGCCCCGCCGGAGCTGCAGGCGCCACCGGCCCCCAGGGCAACCCGGGCCCGACTGGAGCCACCGGCCCCGCAGGCGCCACGGGGGCCACCGGAGCGACGGGGCCCACCGGGCCGACCGGCGCGACCGGAGCGCAAGGCCTCCAGGGTGTTGCCGGCACAGACGGAGCAGGAATCCGCACCGCGGAAGCCCGCATCACCGACGGCGCCGTCGTCGACCTGACGTCATCCACGCCGTGGATCATCGCCACGACCTCCGTAGGCACCCCGCTCCAGTGCTCCATCCCCGCAGCCGCCGGAGACCGCATCCGCGTACACCTCTCGATGATGTACGTCGGCGCCCACTTCATGGACCTGGCCCTGCTAACCAGCGCCGGAGCCATCGCCCAATACGGAGCCTCCGGCACAGCGTCGCCGCTGACCGAAGGAGCCCCCGAGCTCTACCCGAGCGTCAGCTTCTCGAAGGCCGCGTCAGCCGGCATGTTCACCGTCGCTGCGGCGCACATCACGAGCACCGGCATGGTGACGATCGCGCTCGCCCACTCCGGGACGTCCTCCGGCAAGGTCTACGCGAACACCGATTACCCGTGGCGGATGCTCCTCGAGAACCTCGGCCCGGCACCCGCGCCGACGTCGATCAGCGTCGCCCAGACCGGCACGCCCAGCGCCGGCTACATCAAGTACGCGCCTGCGGGCGTCGCCCTGGCGGGTTCCGACGTGACCGGCCCATTCCGCTACCTCAGCGCTACGGGCTTCCAGATCGGCTCTGGAACGCCGGACAGCAGCAACGTCCTACCGATCAGCCGCTACCCCAACACCCGCGGCACCCTGTCCAGCTCCCAATCGGTCTGGTCTGTGGAATTCGGGACCGACGCGACCGCTCTGCAGCTCCGCTTCAACTACCAGAGCGCAGGCTGCTACCGGCTCACCGTGGACGGCCGCCGCTACACCGACCTCATGCAGCCCATAGGCGGCATCACGCCGGGCAGTACTCACCTCATGACCGTCAACCTCGGAGCAGCCCAGCCGAGGGTCGTGCGCTTCGACTTCTATACGGTGCCCTTCGGGGGGGTTCACCTTCCCCCAGGGGCGATCATGTGGTCCACGGCTACGCGCCCAGGCCGCTTCATGGCCTTCGGTGACAGCCTCTCCGACGGGTCCAGCTTGAACACGGGAGGCGGAGCAGGCACCTGGGCGGCCAAGACGGCCTCCCTGCTCGGCTACGACAACTGCTGGAACGAAGCGCGAGGCGGAACCGGCTACATCACGGCTGGCAGCTACGCCACCCTCGCCAACCGCGTCGCCACCGACGTCATCGCCAACGCCCCGACGAAGCTCATCGTCTGGGCTGGCTACAACGACAACGGAGGCTCCCAGCCGGCCATCTCGGCAGCCGCGGCAAGCCTGTACGGCACCATCAAGGCCGGTCTGCCCAGTGCAGCGGTCTACGTCATCGGCTGCTGGTCGCCAACGGGGTCTCCAGGAGCGTCGCTCACCAATACGGACGCCACCCTGAGGGCGGCAGCCGCCGCAGCGAACCTTCCGTTCATCAGCCCGATCACAGGGGGCTGCTACGACGCCTCAGGGACGCTCATAGCGACCCACGGGGCATGGATCACGGGTACAGGGCGCGTAGGGGCCACTACGGGCACTGGAAACGCTGACACGTACATAGGTATCGACGGCGTTCACCCCACCGATGCAGGGCACGCGTACATCGCCAGACGCATCATGGCAGCCCTCCAGGAGATCACCCCCTCCTAGGAGCCAGGAGACACCCCACCCCCCTTCAAGGGGGCAGGGGGTATCTGGAGGGGAGGGGGTATGCCGACCTCACCCCCCTCGCGGTGCGGGGATCCCGAGTGCCAAGAGCTGACCACGCAGGGCAGGTGCGAGGCTCACCAGAGGAAGGCATGGGTCAACAAGTCCAAGGCTTGGGGCTCAGGCAGCACACGCAAGTGGCGCACGTTCAGGGCTCAGAGACTCGAAGCAGAGCCTCAGTGTCGATGGTGTGGGTCGAGGATCGGTCTCGAAGTCGATCACATCGTCCCTCTGTCTGAAGGGGGCTCGAAATGGGATCCCGCGAACGTCCAGACGCTGTGCAAGGCTCATCACGAGGTCAAATCAGCCCAAGATCGACGTCGGAGGACGCGTCCGGACGGTCCAGGGCTCACCTTTTGACCCTGTACAGGGCTCATTTGAGGTGAGAAAATGGCCTCCGGATCTTCGATTTTGGGGCCTCTGAGAGCCCCAAATCGGCTCCCGAGAGCCCGGATTTGACCCCGGGAGGACCCCCAGGAGGGGGTAGGGGAGTCAAAATCACCAAATCGGACATCCTGGACAGCGCCGCGGTGAGCTGGGAAGGCGCACGCTCAGAACGGCCATAGGGGGATCAAGCCCCTGACCTGCGATAACGCTAAGTGACTGGTTCCAGGGGGTGTTGACCATGCCCCGGACCGCCAAGCCGGCAGGGCTCAAGCTCATCGAAGGCCGCTCGACCGGCCGGGACTCCGGTGGCCGCAAGGTCAACTCCGGGCCCGACTTCAAGCGCCTACCTCCCGAAGCCCCTGACTGGCTGTCGCCTGAGGCGGCTGCCGAGTGGGACCGGGTCATGCCGGAGCTGTCCCGCTTGGACCTCGTGAAGGAGTCCGACCGGGCTTCGCTCGCCGCTTACTGCGAGGCGTGGGCCACGTTCCGGGAGGCGACGGAGACGGTGCAGCGAGAGGGCCTGACGATCGAGGCGCGGCAGGGAACCCTGGCGCATCCGGCCGTGGCCATCGCGCGGGCGGCCGGCCGGGAAGTCCGCTCGTGGGCTGGGCACTTCGGGCTGACGCCGTCCACGGAGCAGGCGCTGGCGCGAAGCGGGGGCGACGATGGCGACGAGGCGAACCCGTTCGCCGGATCCGGCTGACCTGGGGATTTCCCCGGAGGTCGCCTGGTATCTGCAGGACCGTGGGATCCCTGTGCCGGACTGCCCGCCGAAGATCCAGACACCCAACCCTGGCGAGGCGCCGGGCGCAGTCTTCGACCCGACGAAGGTCGACAAGGTCCTGCAGTCCTTCCACCTGCTGCGTCACACGCAGGGCAAGTGGGCGGGCAAGCCGCTGGACCCGGACCCGTGGCAGGTCGCGTACATCCTGGCGCCGGTGTTCGGCTGGGTCCGCTGGGACGACGAGGCCGAGGGCTACGTTCGGATCGTCCGAAAGCTGTACGTGGACGTGCCCCGCAGGAACGGCAAGACGACTCTCAGCGGCGGCATCGCCGTGTACCTGATGGCGGCGGACTCGGAGCCGGGCGCCCAGGTGTACGCGGCGGCCACGTCGGAGAAGCAGGCCCGGTACACGTTCGACCCGATCAAGACGATTGCGGAGCGGGCGCCTGCGCTGAAGGGAAACGTCAAGGCGTTCACCAAGAAGATCACGCACCCGGCGTCCGGCTCGTACTTCACCGTCGTCTCGTCGGTGGCAGAGGCTCTGCACGGCGCCAACGTCCACGGCGGGATCATCGACGAGCTGCACGTCCACAAGAGCCCGGACCTGGTGGAGACGATCGAGACGGGTACCGGTTCCCGCCGGCAGCCGCTGGTCATCATCATCACGACGGCCGACGAGGGCAAGCAGGAGTCGATCTACGACCGGAAGCGGCAGTACATCGAGCAGCTGGCGCGCGGCGCCCTCCACGACCTCGACACCTACGGCGTGGTCTGGGGTGCTGGCGAGGACGACGACCCGCATGCCGAGGCGACGTGGCGGAAGGCCAACCCGGGCTATGGGGTGAGCCCTTCGGCGGCGTACCTGCGCGGCGCGTCGGCGGAGGCCCAGCAGTCGCCGGCCGACCTGGCCAAGTTTCTGCGCCTGCACCTGGGCATCCGCACCAAGCAGACCACCAGGTTCTTGACGCTGGATGCCTGGGACCGCAATGCGGGCATGGTCGACGAGCGGCGTTTCGAGGGGCGGGAGGCGTATGGCGGTCTGGACCTCGCGAGCACGTCGGACCTCTGCGCGCTCTGCTGGCTGTTCCCGGACGACAAGACTGGCACGCTGGACGCCCTGTTCCGCTTCTGGACGCCGGAGGACAACCTCCGTGCCTTGGACAAGCGGACCGCGGGTGCGGCCAGCCGGTGGGTACGCGAGGGTTTCCTGGTGGCGACGCCGGGGAACGTCGCGGACTACGACTGGATCAAGGAGCAGATCCGCCGCGACCGGGATTTCTTCAAGGTCAAGAGCATCGGCTACGACCCTTGGAACGCCTCGCAGCTGACCAACGACCTGGTGTCTGAGCGGGCGCCGATGGTCAAGGTCCGTCAGGGCTTCGCGACGATGTCGCCGGTCCTGAAGGAGATCCAGCGGCTGACGCTACAGGGGACGCCGGAATCTCCGGCGCTTCGGCACGGCGGCCATCCGGTGGCCCGTTGGTGCGTCGACAACCTGGCCGTGGCGATGGACCCGGCCGGCAACGTGAAGCCTGACAAGGCGAACTCCGGCGACAAGATCGATGGCGTCTCGGCGCTCGCCACGGCTATGGCCGAGGTTGTCGCCCGGCCCCCGCGGCGGAAGTCCCGCTACGCGGACGACGAAGAGATCATGGTCGTGTAGCGGCCGCCGAGAGGGGGCCGCATGTTCGCCTGGCGTCGTACCGCGGTACGCAAGAGGGTCGTCGTCAACCTGGCTGACAAGGCGTTCAGCGGCGTTCTGTGGGCCAAGCGTGGCCCGCTGCTGGTCCTGCGGGATGCCGAGCTGCTGGAGCCTGGTCGATCCCCCCACCGCATGGACGGCGAGGTTGTCATCGAGCGGCACCGGATCGAGTTCACTCAGGTTCTCTCGGCGGGCGGTGGCGGCTGATGGCGTTCGTGGTCTCCTCCGGCCAGCTCGCCGTCACCGGCGCTGGCGTAACTCCCGGATACGCAGCGATGACCCTGCCGGCGATGCCGTGGGAGTACGAGACGATCTGGCGTACCCAACCCCAGGTCCGCACGGTCATCGGCTTCCTCGCCCGGAACATCGCGCAGCTGGGAATCCACACGTTCCGCCGGGTGAGCGACACCGACCGGGAGCGGCTGACGGATCATCCGCTGGCGAAGCTTCTAGCATCCCCGATGCCCGGCATGACGACGTACCGCTTCGTCGAGCGGATGGTCTCCGATATCGGCGTGTACGACCACTGGTACGGGATCAAGCTGAAGCTCGACGGCCAGCTCCGAATCCTCCCCGTCCCGCCTTCCTTGATCCGCCCGCACGGGGGCAACTGGATCGCACCGAAGTACTACGAGACGGCGGGAGGCCGCGACTTCGCGGTCGATGAGGTCGTCCACATTCACGGCTACTCGCCCGACAATCTGACCGTCGGCTCCTCGCCCATCGAGTCGCTGCGTGATCTGCTGCTCGAGTCGTCCGAGGCGGCCCGGCAGCGGTCACAGATGTGGAAGGGGGGCGCCCGTCTGACGGGTGTCCTGCAGCGTCCGATGGATGCACCCGACTGGGGGGCCACGGAGAAGACCCGCTTCCGCGAGATGTGGCGGACGTTCTCTCAGGGCGGCGGCGCCGAGGGTGGCACGCCGATCCTTGAGGACGGCATGACCTACGTGCCGGTGGGATTCAACCCGGAGCAGGCCCAGTACATCGAGGCCCGCAAGCTGACCCGTGAAGAGGTCTCGGCGGCGTACTTCATCCCGCCGCCGCTGATCGGGATCCTGGACCACGCCACCTACTCCAACATCAAGGAGCAGCACGCCCACCTGTACCAGGACACGCTCGGTCCGTGGATGGTGATGCTGCAGCAGGAGATCGTGGCGCAGATCCTGCCCGACCTGCCCGGCGACAACAGCGATGTCTACTGCGAATTCAACATCGACGCGAAGCTACGCGGCTCTTTCGAGGAGCAGGCGGTCGCCGCATCAACGGCTACCGGCCGCCCTTGGATGACGGTCAATGAGACTCGGGCCCGGAACAACCTTCCGGCGATCGATGGCGGCGACTCGCTGATCACTCCGATGAACGTGACTGAGGGCGGCCTCGCGTCGCCGCGGGACACGGCGCCGGATCCGGCGGCGCTCCCAAAAGCGCGGGGCCTGGCGCTGGTGAAGAGCGGCAGGCCGGCTGACCTGGGAACCGCGGGCACCGAGGGCGACGCCCTTGCGACGTCGCTGGAGAAGTGGACCAAGCGAGCAGCGGACAAGCTACTCGCAGCTGCCGGTGTGAAGGCCGGCGACATGCCTGACCTGCTGGCGCTTTGGGCTGCCGGATCGAAGGACCGGATCGCCCAGCTTGAGGCCCTCCTCGCTGACCACGGCTACCGCATCGCACAGGTCGGCGCCTGGGAGGTCCTGAACGCCTGGAATCCGGAGGCCGAGAACTGGTCGGCGGACGTGATGCTGGCCTGGATTCTCGCGGCCGCGCACACGCACGCGGAGCAGCACGAGGAAGCCGGACGCAAGGCCGTGGCCGCCGTGCAGGAGCGTGGCGGCGACGGCTGGCGCGAAGGCCTGCAGGGCGCCGCATCGTCCTGGGGCTCGGCGGCCGTCCTGCGCGCGGCGACAGCTTCAACGGAGCTCCGCTCGTTCGGTGGTCACGATGCCGCCTCGGCGTCCGGTCTGACGAAGAAGATCTGGCGTACCGGTGGCCGCAACCCGCGGCCGTCCCACAAGGCCCAGGACGGCCAGACCGTCAGCCTCGACGACGTCTTCTCCAACGGCCTCCGCTGGCCGGGCGACGGCCAGGGCAAGACCGATGAGCTCGTCAACTGCAACTGCACTCTCGACTATGCGAAGGAGGGATGACGTGCGCACCAAGGATTTCACCGCCAGGGTGAAGGCGGCGGGCGTCGCCGACGGGCTGGCCGAGGGGCAGTTCGTCGCGATCGTCAGCGTGTTCGGCAACGAGGACAGTGTCGGCGACGTCGTCCGCCCGGGCGCGTTCACGGAGACCCTGGCCGAGTGGGGCGAGAAAGGCGACCCGATCCCCGTGATCTGGTCCCACGCCTGGGGCGACCCGTTCGCCCACGTCGGTGTCGTCGTCAAGGCAGTCGAGACCCTGCAGGGACTTGAGGTCACCGGCCAGATCGACGACCTCGACACCAACCCGACCAGCGCCCAGGTGTACCGCTTGCTGAAGGGCCGGCGCGTCACTCAGTTCTCCTTCGCCTACGACGTCAAGGAAGGCGCCTGGGTCGAGGATGAAAGCCACCGCTACGGCGGCTACTACGAGCTCCGCCGCCTCAAGCTCCACGAGGTCGGCCCCTGCCTGGTCGGCGCCAACCAGGAGACCGAACTCCTCGCGGCCAAGGCCCACGGCCTGGCCCGCGGCGCGAAGGCCGGCCGCGTTCTCAGCCAGGCCAACTACGACTCCCTCTCCAAGGCGCACGCCGCCATCGGTGAGGTACTCGCGGCGGCAACGCCCGAGAAGAGCAAGACCGAAGAGTCCGGCCAGCAGGAACCTCCCGCCCCTGACGGCAGCCAGCCGTCGGAACAGCCGGAGATCCAGCCCGCCCAGGACCTCAAGGCAGAACCCGCCCCCAGCAGCACAGAGGAAGAGTCCACGCCAGACCCCCGCGAAGCATCCGCAGAGGATGCCGCCAAGGTCGGTGCCGCCCCCTCCCGCCTGCTTACTCGCCTGGATCTCGACCTGCTCGAGCTGGGCGCTTAACCGGAACGAGGAGACATGACCGTCAAGATTGACGAGCTCACCGACCAGATCAAGCACCACCTCACCGAGGCCCGCGCCATCGCCGCGAAGGCGGAGGCCGAGGACCGGGACTTCCACGACGACGAGCGCACCGCGCTCAACGAGCACATGGCCAAGGCCACCGAAGCCAAGGACAACCTGGCCAAGGCCAAGGGCGACGCCGGCATCCGGGCTGCTCTGGCCGATCTCGGCGACGGCATCGCCCTCAACGAGAAGAAGTCTGGCGAGCGGCGCACGCCCAGCGGGCTGATCGTGCCCGACGAGAAGACTTCGCTCGGTGAGCACTTCGTGAAGTCCGCCGAGTACGCCGCCCTGATGGGCACCACGGCGAACGGCCAGTTCGGCGCCAAGCAGCGCGTCCAGTCCCTGCCCGTCGGCTACAAGAGCCTGGTCACCGGCCTGTCCGACACGTCCGCGGGCGCGTTCGTCACCAACGACATGCGTGGCCTGCAGGTGGCGCTGGATTCTTTCCAGCGTCCGCTGCGCCTGCGCGACGTCGTCACCAACGGCACGACCACGTCGGACACCGTCGAGTACGTGCGGATGACGTCGACCACCAACAACGCTGCCCCGGTGGCGGAGGCCACATCCTCGGCCGCGCCGACCGCTCCCGGCGGAGCGGGCGCACTGGTCAACAACGCAGGTGGCGGCTACAAGCCCGAGTCGGCGCTCGCCGCCGCCAAGGTCACCACGCCCGTGCGCACGATCGCGCACTGGATCCCGGTCACGAAGCGGGCCCTGTCGGATGCCGCGCAGATCCGCACGCTCATCGACGCGTTCCTGCGCTACGGCCTCGAGGAGGAACTCGAGGACCAGATGATCTCGGGTGACGGGACCGGTGAGAACTTCGAGGGCCTCGGCAACGTCTCCGGCGTGCAGGCGCAGGCCTGGGACACCAACGCGCTCACCACCGCCCGCAAGGCGAAGACGAAGGTCCGCACCGTGGGCCGATCGATCGCCAACGCGTACCTCCTCAACCCGGCGGACCTGGAGACGATCGACCTCCTGCAGGACAACGAGGGCCGGTTCTACTTCGGCGGCCCGTCCGGCGTCGGGTCTGCGTCCGTCCTGTGGGGCCTGCCGGTCATCGAGACCGAGGCCGTCCCCGCCGGCACCGGCTACGTGGGCGACTTCCGCAAGGCCGTCCTGTGGGACCGCGAGCAGGCATCGATCCAGATGACCGACTCGCACGCGGACTTCTTCGTCCGCAACCTCGTCGCGATCCTCGCCGAGATGCGGGCCGCGTTCGGTGTCCTGCAGCCCAACGCCTTCGTCGAGATCGACCTGACCGCGTAAGGAGGGCTCGACATGGCTTACCTGAACGCAGGAGCCGGCGCTGCCCGAGAGGGCAAGCAGACCGCAGCGGTAGCCGACGCGGCCGCCGCCACCTCCGTGGTTGCTGCAGGCGCCAACCCGACGAAGGCCGAGTACGACGCCCTGCGCGCCGACTACCTGGCACTCCGTACCAAGGTCAACGCGCTGCTCGCCGCGATGCGGACGTCCGGCCAGCTTGCGCCGTGACCCTGTTCACCCGGCAGACGGCCAGAGGGCGGTGCCCGTGCGGCTCCGAACACGCGACGTGCGGCCCGCCCTCGACCGTCACGCCCTTCGGTCAGGACATTGAGGAGGTGGCCGCGATGCGCGGGCCGCTCAGGAAGTATCGGTACGTCTCAGCCGGCGGTAGCGAGTCCGTCCTCAAGCTGAGCGCGGAGGACGCCGAGCGCCACGGCCTGTCCGACGAGGACCTCATCGAGTCGGGCAGCAGCGCGAAGGCGGCTTCCCCGGATCCGAACAAGGCGCGACCTGCCGCGGCCAACAAGGCGCGTGCGCCTCGAGGCAAGGGCGGTGCGGGTGGTGGCGACTGACACTCCGCTGGCCGATCCCGCAGAGCTGGCCACCTGGCTCCGCGTTCCGGCCGACGATCCTCTGCTGCTGGCAACCCTGCGCTCTGCGTCCCGCCGTTTCCGGGGCGCCGTCCGGCACGAGGTCAACCTCGTTGAGGGGGACGAGGTGGTCCTCGACGGCAATGGGCGAGAGTCCCTGCTCCTGCCGGTCTGGCCCACCGTCGCCGTCACAGCTGTTCTCCTGGACGACGAGGGGCTCGTCGCGGGCACCGACTACTCATGGTCGGAGGCGGGCATCCTGCGCCGCCTGGACTGCCAGGTGTGGCCGGCCCGCCTCCGATGTCTCAAGGTCACGTACAGCCACGGCTGGGCGGAGATCCCCGAGGACATCGCCGATGCGGTGATCGAGCAGGCCCGCGCTGCTTTCAGGTCCGATCCAGGCGTCAAGTCGAAGGCGGTCGGCGGGCAGTCGGTGACCTTCGAAACGGGCGTCACCAGCTCGTGGTCGGATGCCGTGAGGCGCCATCAGGTGCAGACCGGGAGCGACACCTGATGATGTTCAACCAGTCGCTGGTGCGGGTGCGCGCGGGCACGCGCACAGACCGCGGCGGCAACACGGTCCCCGACTGGGGCACCGCCACCCGGATCACGGTGACCCGCGTCAACATCCAGCCCAGCGTCCAGCAGGAAGCCCACGACGAGACCCGCACGTCAAAGATCACCGGCTGGCACGTCCAATCCGACGAGGGCACCAGCCCCGACATCCGGGCCGACGACCGCATCGAGTGGGACGGCATGACCCTCGAGGTCGACGGCGAGGTGGCTCGCTGGCCGGACCTGTTCACCGACTCCGTCCATCACGTCGAATTCAAGATGAAGCGAGCCACCGGATAGGAGGCGGCCATGCTGGAGAAGTTCGAGCTGGATAGTGCCGGCGTCCGCGAACTCCTCAAGGGCCAGGCGGTCCGTGAACTGGTCGACGGCTACGCCCAGCAGGTCGCCGACAACGTCAAGCCGCTGGTTCGCCCGGGCGTCCCAATCGAGGTGCGCCGGTACACGACGGACCGCGGCGCCGCCACGGTCGTTGTGGCCGACGTCCGCGGCATGGCGTGGCAGGCACGCGACGGGATCCTCACCCGTGCAGCCGCGCAGGCTGGCCTCGAGGTCAAGGCCGTGGAGCGATGAAGCCGCTCGTCGTCTTCGGTGACGTCCAAGCGGCCGGCGCGTCTGTACTACGGGCGGCGCTGGCCGGGAGGCCGGAGGGGTTCGTGGACGGTGTCACGGTCGGCACCCGGGTTCCCGGGGACCGCTCGCCCGAGACGCCGCACCTGCCCTACGTCATGGTCCGTAAGGACTCCGACTTCCCGCACTCCTCGATGGCCAACGCGCGGTGCACGCTGCGGGTCACCGTCTGGCATGAGGACGACGACCAAGCGCACGACCTGGCGATGCTCTGCCAGGCCTTGCTGCTGGTGCACTCCGGATCGGTCATCCGCGGCGTCCGCCCCGGGACCGGCCCGATGCCAGCGGTCGACGAGGGCGCGGAGCGAGCCGCCTCCGGCATCGACCTCTCCACGTTCACCGTGCTCGCCAACGTCAAGCCCCAGGTGCTCAGCGCCTGATCTCGTCCGCCGAACTGCGACGACAACCCTTTACCCAATGAAGGAGGACGCCGTGGCCGGCGACCCGCTGAAGGCAAATCTGTGGACGGACGCGGACGTCTACATCTCGCCCAATCTCTCCGCGACCCTGCCCGCCAACGCCGGCACCCCGTTCGGTGTGGACTGGGATCTGGTCGGCCTCCTCGATGGAGACGACGGCTTCCCGGAGTCCCGCGACGAGGACACCGACGACAAGTTCGCGTGGGGCGGCATCCTCGTCCGTACCAGCCGCAATCACTTCAAGCTGACGAAGTCGTTCACCGCGCTTGAGGACAACGACACGACGTTCTCGCTGCTGTGGCCTGGGTCGACGTCCTCGCAGATCATCGTGCCGCGACCGGCGAAGGTCCTCGTCGCGTTCGAGACCCGCGAGGGCAGCAAGGTCCGCCGCCTGATCAGCGCGAACTACGCGGAGATCTCACTCGACGGCGACCACGGCGAGAACGAAACCGACCTCGAGTCGATGACGTTCGTCGCGACGATCTACCCCACCGGCGGCGGTGTCCTCTTCGACCGGCAGGGCACGCCGACGATGACCGCCCTGGACGTCGCTCCCGCAACCAAGACCCTCGCGGTCGGAGCGATCGGCGCACTCACGGCGACCGCGACCTACGACGACGCTTCCACCGCCGATGTCACCGCGTCTGCGTCGTGGGTGTCGTCCAACCTGACCAAGGCGACTGTCGCCTACGGCTACGTGACCGCGGTCGCCACCGGCTCCGCGACCATCACGGCCAGCTACGGCGGCTTCTCCGACACCTGCGCGGTGACGGTCAGCTGATCGCCGGGGCGCGGAAGTTCTGTCGCGGTTCGGCCGCGCCCCGGTGCACCACCCGAACCGCGAGGAGGCCCCGTGCCGATCAGCTACACCGACCAGCAGATCCACGACAAGGCTGTGTCTCTTGGCCTCATCCAGGATGGCGCCGACCTTCCCCGCCATCTGCGCGGCAAGGTCGTCGCCGCCATGGCCTACGGCGACGCCGCCGAACGGCATCAGGCCCCCGAGCCGCAGCTCGCCCAGGAGATCGTCATCCACGGCAGCTCCATCCTCGTCGACGGCGAGCACTTCCCGTGGCTCGTCGCGGCGCAGCCGATGGACATCGGCCTCAACCCCGACGGAGTGAGCACCGTCCGTCTGACCCTGATGGCCGCCTCCGTGCAGGTCATCCGCCCCGAACCGCGACCCGAAAGCGAGTGACCCATGGCCACCCGAACCGCGACCACTCCGGACAACCAGCCCTTCGACTTCAACCTCGACGCTGTCGAATCCGAGGTCGCACTCACGCCGTTCCGCGTCCACTACAAGGACCGGCGCTGGGAGTTCGCGCACCTCGAGAGCCTGGACATCTGGGACCTCGTGGAAGCCGCAGAGGGCGGCGAGATCAAGGCGATGATCGGCGTCTTCCAGATCTCCCTCGCCGACCAGTGGACCGACTTCCGCAAACTCAAGCTCCCCCAGTACAAGATGAAGGCCCTGTTCTCCGCCTACCGCAAGCACTGCGGGCTGGAGCCGGGGGAATCCGCGGCCTCCGGGAACTGATCCGGAGGCACGGCCGAGCCCTCGAGGCGGACCTGCCGGCGACCTATCCCGGCGTCCGCCTCCGGCATCTCTACACCGGCGAGCTCACATGGCGGGAACTGGGCTCCCTCGTTCAGGGCCTCCCACCAAACTCGCGCCTGAGGACGGCCCTGAACGAGGGGCGGAACGAACCGACCCCTGAGGCGGTCCTGCTGGCCGACGTCTTCGACATGCTCCAGAACGTCGACTGGCACATCGTCGCCAGCAACGTCGACAAGAAGTCCAACCTGCCGAAGGCGCCCAAGCCCTACCCGCGCTGGTGGTTGCAGAGTGCCCGCGCAAAAGCCACCGGCGGAGACCGATCCGCACGGCTTGAGGCCGCCCGTACACGCAGGCGCGAGCGCGCCGAGGCGATCGCCGCCGGCCGCATCGCCTGACCAGACTGGGGGTGGCCGGGTGCCGAACGTCGGCTACGCAACGATCCAGATCATCCCCTCCGTTCGCGGTATCGCCGACGAGCTGCGCAGCCAGCTCGTCGGCCCGTCCGAGGATGCGGGCGGGGACGCCGGCGAAGCCGCGGGCGGCAACCTGAAGGAGAAGCTGCTCGTCGGCGTTGCCGCCGCCGGCGCGGCTGCGGGCGCGATCCTCATCGCGGGGATCACGGAGGCGATCGAGCAGGCGAACATCACCTCGACCCTGCAGGCCCAGCTTGGCGCGACCGGTAAGGATGCGGCCCGGTACGGCAAGGTCGCCGGTCAGCTGTACAGCAAGGGCATCACGGAGTCCTTCGAGCAGGGCGCCGAGGCGATCCGATCCATCGTCAACGCAGGCCTCGTCACCCCGGATGCGACGAACGCGCAGCTCGAATCCCTCTCCGCCAAGATGTCCGACGTCGCAACGACGTTCGGGCTCGACATGTCACTGCAGACGCAGGCCGTTGCGGCCATGTTCAAGAACGGCGTGGCGCCGTCCGCCGAGGACGCGCTCGACCTGATCACGACCGGATTCCAGAAGCTGGGCCCCAACGCCGAAGACCTCCTGGAGACGTTCCAGGAGTACTCGATCCAGTTCAAGAAGCTGGGCATCGACGGCAAGGAAGCGATCGGCCTCTTCAACCAGGGGATCATCGCTGGCGCCCGGGACACGGACATCATCGCGGACGCGTTCAAGGAGTTCGGCATCCGCGCGATCGACATGTCCCAGTCCTCGCAGGACGCGTACAAGGCGATCGGTCTCGACGCCGAGGCGATGAGCCTGCAGATCGCGAAGGGCGGCGACGAGGCAGGCGACGGCCTGCAACTGGTTCTCGACAAGCTCCGGGAAATGAAGGACCCGGTCGAGAGGAACGCCGCCGCGGTCGGCCTCTTCGGTACGCAGGCCGAGGACCTGGGTCAAGCTCTGTTCGAGCTGAACCCTTCCGAGGCGACGCTCGCATTTGAGAGCGTGACAGGCGCGGCTGACGAGCTCGGGAAGACGATCCACTCCGGGCCGAGCCACGAACTCGAGGTCTTCGCCCGCACGATCAAGCAGAACTTCATCGACTTCCTCAGCACCGAAGCGCTGCCCGTCGTGCTGAACGTGGCGAAGGCCTTCAACCGTGACCTCCTGCCGCCCATCACAGCCGTGGCCTCCGCGGTCGCGGCGGTGCTGGTGCCTGCCCTGAAGGGGCTCTTCACGGTGGGCATCGCCGTCATCGGCTGGCTGCGCGAGTGGGGTGTCTGGCTGCTCCCGGCGGCCATCCTCGTCGGCGGCCTCACCCTGGCGCTGAACGCGCAGGCCATCGCGACCGCGGCCGTGACCGCCGTGTTCTCCATCTACCGTGGCGCAATCCTGCTCGGCACTGCGGTGACCAACGGGTTCGCTGCGGCGCAGGCGGTCCTCAACGCAGTCATGGCGTTGAACCCGATCACCCTGATCGTGATCGCGCTCGTCGCCCTGGCCGCGGCGATCGTCATCGCCTACAAGAAGTCCGAGACGTTCCGGGCCATCGTGCAGGCAGCTTGGGTCGGGATCCAGACAGCCGCCCTGTGGGCATGGAACAACGTCCTCAAGCCGATCTTCGACGGCCTGGTCATCGCCTTCAAACTGGCCGCGGCGGGAGCTCTGTGGCTCTGGAACAACGGCATCAAGCCGGCCTTCGGGCCGATCGTGACCGCCGCCCAGTACCTCTGGACGATCGTCGCCACGGCCGTCCTGACACCCCTCTACCTCCTGTTCAAGCTGGTCGGCGCCATCGCCCTCTGGCTGTACGAGTCGGCGGTGAAGCCGGCGTTCTCCGGCATCGTGGCGGCAGCTCTGTGGCTTTGGGGCGGGGCCAAGGTTGCCTTCGATGGTTTCATGACGCAGATCCGAGCGGTCGGTTCAGCGGCCATGTGGCTGTGGATGAATGCGATCAAGCCTGCGTGGGACAGCATCGCCGCGGGCGCAATGTGGCTGTGGACGAACGGCATCAGGCCCGTGTTCAACAGCATCATGGCTGGTGTGCGCCTCGTCGGCGACGG
The DNA here is from genome assembly GCF_001279655.1 of Streptomyces sp. WM6372. NCBI lineage: Bacteria > Bacillati > Actinomycetota > Actinomycetes > Kitasatosporales > Streptomycetaceae > Streptomyces > Streptomyces sp. WM6372. Next base: position 86,696 of record NZ_LGDB01000201.1, read on the forward strand.
AGCCGTGTGGCTCTGGCAGAACGCCATCAAACCGGCGTGGGACGGAATCGGAACCGCGATCAAGTGGGTGTGGCAGAACTGGATCAAGCCGGCCTTCGACAACGTCTCGAAGGGCGTTGGCTACGTCCGTGACTCCTTCGACACGGGGGTCAGCGCGATCGGCCGCATCTGGGAGGGGCTGAAGGACATCACCCGCAAGCCCGTCCAGTTCATCATCGACACCGTCTACAACAACGGCATCCGCAAGGTATGGAATCAGGTTGCCGACTTCACCGGCGCTGGCAAGCTCGGCGTTCTCACCTTCGCCACCGGCGGCTCCGTCTTCGGCGCTGGCACCGCGACCTCGGACTCCATCCCCGCACTGCTCTCCAACGGTGAGCACGTGTGGACGGCCGCCGAGGTGCGGGGCGCCGGCGGTCACGCGGCGGTCGAAGCTCTCCGAGCACAGGCGGCGCGAGGCGGTTCGGCCTTCGCGAGGGGCGGCGCCGTCGGCATCCCGCGATACGCCGACGGAGGTGTCGTCGACTGGCTGTCCGGGAAGGCCCGCCAGATCGGCGGCGCCCTCATGGACGGCATCGAGTTCATGACCAGTCCGAGCAAGGCCTGGGACGTTGCGACCCAGTTCATCCGCGACCAGATCGGCTCCAACCTGACCGGCTCGCAGTGGGCGCAGGCACTCAGCCAGTTCCCCATCAAGATGCTGCAGGCGCTGAAAGACAAGGTCGTTGCCGCCGCCGAGGGGCTGATCGGCGGCTCGGCCTCCGGCAGCGTCGCCGCAGCGATGGGCTTCGCCCGCTCGCAGGCCGGCAAACCCTACCAATGGGGCGGTGCGGGCGACCCGTCCTGGGACTGCAGCGGGTTCATGTCCGGCATCCAGAAGGTCATCCAGGGCCTCAGCCCCGGCGGCCGCCTGTGGAGCACGTTCTCCTTCCAGGGGGACACGGCTCCGGCCGGCTGGAAGCGCAACCTGCAAAGCCCATTCATGATCGGCATCACCAATGACGGAGTCGGCCACACCGCCGGCACCCTCGCCGGCATGAATGTGGAGTCCCGCGGCGGGGACGGCGTCGTCGTAGGTGCCCGCGCCCGCGGGTACAACTCGCCCCTGTTCCACGACCGGTACGGCTTCGCGCCCGCTCTCCGGAAGTACGACGACGGCGGCTGGCTCCAGCCAGGAGTCACCACCGCGGTCAACGCGACCGGCCGGCCCGAGGCCATCCTCACCGCCCCCCAGTGGCAGGCGGTCTCTTCGCTGGCGGCGGCCAATCGAGGGCTCGCTGCCGGTGACCACCTGACCCTCGTCGTCGACGGCCAGGAGTTCAACGCTTACGTGGACACCCGGGCAGATGCCCGCGTGGTGGGCGGGATGCGCCAGCTGCGTCAGACAACCCAGCCTGGACGGAGGGGGTAACCGATGGCGATCCCCGGGAACATGCTGTCGCTGGTCACGGAAACAGTCGATCCGAACACGTCGGGCTGGCTGGCGAAGCTGAACTGCACGATCTCGAAGGGCACTGGCGGACGGTCGGGGGACGGGACTCTGCGCCTGTCCTCGACCGCCGCTGGCGAGATGCAGGCTCGCACGTTCTCCTCCTACCCGGTCACCCCCGGGCAGGAGTACCAGGCGTTCGCGGACGCCTCCGGGGCCACGGTCCCGGAACGGATCGGGCTGCGCTGGATGAACGTCTTCAACGCGGAGATCAGCATCACCTGGTCCCTGTCCACGGCCACGGCATCGGCGACCTGGCATCGGATCGCCGTCTCCGGGACGCCGCCGCTGGGAACGTCCGACGTGCAGGTGGTGGTCTCGGCAACCCCGGCGGCCGGCAGCGTGGTCAACCACTTCGAGAACGTCTACCTGGGTGTGCCGATGCGCACCACAGGCAACCTGCTGTCGGCGGACGCGGAGGGCGTTGAGCACGCCACCCTGAAGTGGGTGGCGGAGACGAACTGCAGCGTCGCCCGGCAGGCGCCCATGGTGTCGTGGCCGGTCGACTACTACCTGGCAGGCGGCCAGGTACTGGCACTGACCGTGACCGCCAACGGCAACGCGGCCGCCAAGGTGACCGAGAAGCCTGCCGCGACTGCGGGCGTCGAGTACATGGGGCGGTGTTACCTCAGCCCGCCGACGTCCGGGTCGACTGTCTGGGTGGAGCTGCGGTTCTACACGGCTGCGGATGTCCTGCTGACCGCGACCCGGTCGAACCTGGCGGCGCCGGGTACCGGCTACTACGAGCAGCGGGTATCGGCGGCCGCGCCGGCTACCACCGCCTACGCGACGCTCGCTGTCGGTATCACCTCGGGCACAGCCGCCCAGGTGATGCGTATCGACGGTGCCGTCATCGCGGCCGCGCCCGTGATCCGCCAGGGCAGCATCATCCCCTACGCCGACGCCTCCTTCGAAAGGGACGTCGCTGGCTGGACCACGACGAGCGGCGTCGCGACGCTGGCCCGGTCCACACCATGGGGGGCTTACGCCATCGACGGCGCCTACTCCCTGACCGTGTCGTCGGCGACGGCCACCGCGAGCACCATCCGCAGCGCCCGATTCCCGGCCGGCTCTGCGGCGGGAAAGAGCTTCCGGCTGCAGCTGTACACGAACGTCACAGCAGGCGGCTGGACGATCCAGCGACACATCCGCTGGTACGACGCCGCGAACAACAGCCTCGGCTTGACCTCGTCGACGTCGGCGGCTGCGCCTACACCGGACTGGTGGGTGCTCACGCACAGCGGGACGGCGCCGGCGCTGGCCACGCAGGCGGCGGTAGAGCTGACCCTGACGGCGACGGCTACCTCGTCGGCGCTGCGGATCGACGCCGTCCAGGTGTGGGAGGCGCTGCCCCTGATCGAGGTGGCAGGCGACGATGCGACCGCGGTGGTGACGCTGACCTTGCGAGAGCTGACCGTCGGCTACCTGCTGACGGTGTGGCGTGTCACCGCAGACGGAACCCGGACTCTGGTCCGCGGCTCGTCAGGCCTGATCCAGAGTGAGACGATCGCCGCGGACCAGTACATCATCGAGGACGCCGAGGCCCCGCTCGGGGTGCCGGTGACGTACTACGTGGAGATCGCGGACAGTGTCGGCGCAACCCCCGAGGCCCGCACCAGTGACAGCGTCACCCTCGATCCGGGCGACGCCCAGTACGCGTGGCTGAAGGACCCGGGACGCCCCGACCGGAACATGCAGGTCATGATGGCCGAGGCCCCGTCGTGGACCCGCCCGGTCACGCAAGCCGAGTTCAGGGTCCGGCGCCGCCGCAACACGGTCGTCCTCAGTGACGTCCGCGGCGGTCTGGAGGGGACTCTCGTCGTGTACACCCAGACCGACGAGGAGCGGGCCGCCCTGCACCGGCTGCTCGACTCCGGGTCGGTGCTGCTGTGGCAGGCCGCCCCCGGCCACGGCGTCGACGACATGTACATCGCCATCGGCGCCGCCGCAGAGGAACACTCCGGGATGGCCACCGATCCGTGGCGGACCTGGCAACTGCCCGTCAAGCAGGTCGACCTGCCGGTCACTGTCGGCGTCGCAAGCTCGGCGGACCGCACCTGGCAGGACGTCCTGACCGAGAACGCGACCTGGGCCGAGGTGCTGTCGAAGTACGCGACCTGGGAGGACGTGTTCCTGGACCGGAAGATCGGAGCCTGATGTACGCCGTATCGGACCGCTTCCTGCAGGCCATCGCCGAATCGCATGACGTGGTCACCGAGGTGGTCCTGATCCGTACCGACGGCGGCGAGGAGGCACTCGCCATCGTCGGCGGCAGCGTCTCGGTGGACCGCAACCGGTCCGTGCGGCGCACCTGCACGGTCACCGTGGCCGACCCGTCCCTGATCCCGCGGACCGCCGCGGACCGGGTGAGTATCTACGGCGCCCGGCTGCGGATCAGCCGCGGCGTCCAGTACAGCGACGGCTCCCAGGAGACCGTTCCGCTGGGCACGTTCCGCATCGACGACGTCAGCGGCGACGTCGACGAGGGGCCCGTCACCATCACGGGCAACGGCCTCGAGATCGTCGTGTCCGACGACCGGTTCAGCGCCCCCTACCGGGCGACCGGCACAGCCGTCAGCGCCATCACCGCACTGATCCAGCGGTCGATCCCCACAGCGTCTGTGGTCGTCGGTTCGCTGGTTGACTCCGCGATAGCCGCCCGCACCTGGGACGTCGGCGGGGATCCCTGGGCCGCGGTCCAGGAACTGGCCTCCGTTATCGGCGCGGAGGCATACGTCGACGGCGACGCGTCCTTCGTCCTGGAGGAGCTCCCGGACGTCCTGACGACGGCCCCTGTCTGGACGGTGTCGGCCGCCGAGGGCGGCACCTACGTGCAGGCGTCACGCGGCATGAGCAGCGAGGGCGTCTACAACGGCGTCCTCGGCCGCGGCGAGAACAGCGAGGCGGGCATCGCCCCTTTCCAGGTCCTCGTCGTCGACTCCGACCCTGGCAGCCCCACCTACTGGGACGGCCCCTACGGGCACCGCCTGGACCCGACGCCGGTCACCTCGCCAGCGATCCTCACCTCGCTGCAGGCGACGCTGGCGGCGACGCTGCACCTGCGGCAGGCGCAGGCTGCGAACGCGTCCGCCGACCTGACCACGCTCCCCAACCCGGCGCTGGAAACGGGCGATGTCCTGCGAGTCGTCTACGAAGACGGCACCGCCGAGCTCCACCAGGTCGCCGCGTTCCCCGTGCCTCTGGACGTCGGCGGCGCCTTCACGATCCGGACGATCTCGGCGAAGGAGGGCGCGTGAGCTCCGTCCAGCAGGCGGCCGCAGACCTCGCTGATGTCCTCTCCCGTCAGGTTCGGCAGGCGTCCGACCAGGACCCGAGCATCCGAGGGTCGGACTGGCGGCTGGCCCTCGTCGCCTCTATCCAGGCCACCGGCACCGTCACCACGACCGATGGCATCGTCGCCCGCCGTACCGACCTCTACGTCACGCCTGTCGTCGGCGAGACGATCGTCCTCACCGTCTCCGGCAACGGCAACTGGCTGGCCCTGGGCCGCGTCGCACCCTCAACCACCGCAGGCACCTGGCAGGCGCTTACCTACAACGGCACCTGGTCAGCTTGGGGGGCACCGCACTACTCGCCGGCCTACCGCATCAACGGCGACGGCACCGTCTCCCTGTCCGGCCTCGCCAAGGCGCCCGGCTCGACCACGGGTACCTCCACCATCGCGACCCTGCCGGCCACCGCCCGACCCGCTCAGAAGGCCCGGTTCTCGACGATCGTCAACCCGGGCGTGAACGGCGCCCTTGACGTCAACACCGACGGAACGATCCAGATCACAGACTTTCCCGGTACCGCCATCTGGGCCACCCTCGACGGCGCCACATTCCGCCTCACCTAGAAAGGGGTGCATGTGAGCACCACAGACGCCTACGGGCAGGGCATTCAAGTCGCCGCGCTCACCGATGCACCCAACGCCCAGGTCCTGGCCCAAGGCCTTGCCGGGGCAGTCGGCCAGAGCAACATGCGGTTCACGAACGCGGCCGCGCGGGCGGCCGCCATCACCAGCCCGGCCGCCGGCATGCGCGCCTGGCTGGCCACCGAGAAGCTGTGGACGTACTACGACGGCAGCGCCTGGATAATCGACCGGTTCTCCGCGTTCGTGTACGCAGCATCCGCGCAGTCCGTCCCGCACAACACCTCCACCCTGGTGAACATCAACACCGCGATCCTCGACGACACCTCCGGACTCAACGTGGCAGGCAAGTACTGGCTGACGCCGGTCGCGGGCAAGTACCGGCTGACGGCCATGGTGTCGTGGGTCGCGTCGGGCGGGGGCGGCTGGCGCACGATGTGGCTCAACGACAACGGCACCCAGATCCCCGGCTCTCAGGGCGGCGCGGTCGGCGCCAACGTCGGCACCCTCCAGGAACGGACCTGCATCGCCAACCTGGCAGCCGGCCGGCAGATCACCATGACCGCACTGCAACAGTCCGGCGGCGCCCTCAGCACCGACGTACCGAGCGGCACGGCCGCGTCCATCCTGATCGAGTTCCTGCACACCTGACCCACTCAAGCCCCGGACCGTCTTGGCCGGGGCTTCCGCACGCCCAGGAGGTATCGCCGATGGGCGAGATCTGGATCCCCGAGGCCACCCGCCTTGGGGACGGCAACATCGCCGGCTCCGGCGCCATGGACACCCCAAACAACCCGCCGCGCGCCGTCTGGCACACCACGGAGGGGAGTGCCGGAACCGAGTCCGCTTTCCAGGGCACGGCCGACTACCTGATGTCCGAGAACTACGAGCCGCACATCCTGTACGACCCGCGCACCGACCGGCTCGGCCAGTTCGGCCCGCTCAACAAGTCGGCGAAGGCCCTGGTCAACGCGGGGTCTGTCCGGACCAACCGAACCGGCCTGGTGTGCATCCAGATCGAGGTCATGGCAAAAGCCGGTACCGCGTTCACCAGCTACTGGAAGCCCGGCCCCAACTTCCGCGCCCTGCTGCGGGCGATCCGGTCCTGGGGGATCCCGGACGACTGGCCGGCCGGGCGTCTCGCACAGTCGTACAGCGACGACTCGCCCCGGTCACTGGCCGTCTGGCTGTCCCGCGGCGGGCACTACGGCCACTCCAACATTCCTGGCAACGATCACTGGGATCCCGGCGCAATCGACCGCGTAGCCCTGCTGGCCGCAGGAGGCGCCCCGACGCCACCCGTAACCCCCACCCCTTCCCCCGCGCCCCGGTATCGCCGGCCGCGCGCTTACCGAGCGATCGGAGTCTGACCATGACCACGCCCCCCACCACGCCGCCCGCACCGACGTTCACCAAGCCGGCCGGCTTGATCCTCGTCAAGGGGCAGGCTCAGCAGGGCGACGGAAGGGCCGTCTTCGGGATCTGGCCCAGCGGCTACGTCCGCCGGATCACCGCCGCCGAGTACGCCCTCTGGGGCAGCCCGGCCATCGACTACTGGATCCCCGGAACATCGGACGGGGACGCCCAGTACGACCAGCTCTTCGCCTACGACAAGGCCCTGAGGGGCTGAGAGGAACCGCCATGATCTTCAAGAGAGAGCCCGCGCTCTGGTTGGGCCTGGTTGCCATCGTCGTGAAGCTCCTCGCCGCGTTCGGACTGGACGTCTCCTCCGATCAGCAGGCCGTCATCAACGCGGTCGCCGCGGCCCTCGTCGGTCTCGCGCTCGCCGTGATGGCGCACGACGCGATCGGCGCCGCCGTCCTCGGCCTCGCCCAGGCCGTCCTCGCACTCGCCGTCGGCTTCGGCCTGGACTGGTCTGCCGAGCAGCAGGCCGTCGTCCTCGCCGCCGCGTCCGCCGTCGTCGCCATGTGGGACCGGACGCAGATCACCGCCCCGGCACCGGCCGCCGCGGTGCAGCGCCCGCTCACGGGCGTGTAGGTGCGGTGCCGTGCGGTCCGGCGGCTCAGGCGTCAGCTGGGCCGCCGCGGCACCATCCTCACGAGCTACGGACTCGTCTGGCTCCTGTACGGGTACGGGCAGCTGACGATTCCCCAACCCGACCAGCGCGGGCTCCAGCTCGTACTGAGCATCCAGCCCCTGGAGTTCTGGGGCTGGTGCTGGATCGCCGCAGGTCTTGTGGCTCTTGTAAGTGCGTGGGCTCCGCCGGGCCGTGACACTGCCGCCTTCATCGTGCTGCCACTCGTGGTGGTGCCGTGGATGGTGTCGTACCTCGCCGCCTGGGCGTTCGGGGACTTTCCCCGCGGCTGGGTGGCAGCAGCCGTGTGGGCGGTGATTACCGTCCCGGTCCTCGTGGCAGCAGGGTGGCCCGAGCCGCCCCGCGCCAAGAAAGCGGAGCCACCCTATGAGTGCTGAAATGTGGGCGCAGGTCGGACTCGCGGGAGCTACCGCCGTAGCCAGCGCGTTCGCCGGACGGGCGGCGCGGAGATCGAAGCGGCAGGAGAACCGCGACGACTTCGTGGCGATCAGCGAGCAGCAAGGCAGAGCCATCGAACGCCTAGAGCGGCGCGTGGAGCAGGGCGAGACGAAGGCCGCGGCACAGCAGGAGCGCCTCGCCGAGAACGATGAGGCCATCGCCTGGGCCTTGGTGCGCATCCGAGACCTCGTCGCCTACATCCGCAAGTCCGGCGGAGAACCGCCAGCATCACGTCCCATGTCGGCCCGCGCCGCTCGTGTCCTCGAGCGCAGCGACGTGTGAGAACTGGAGTGCGAGTATGAGCGACGAAGCGCCCGCCCCGCGGCCGGCACCGCCGCGCCGCCAGCCGCTCATGGCCGATGTCGAGACGCTCGTCGACATGGGCGTCCTCGAGGAACAGCCGCAGCCGCCACCTGACGAACCGCCGGCACCACCGCCGGAGGAGCAGGCTAACGCGGCCGCCCTGGATGAGGCGCTTGCCGGAGCAGGCATCGAGCCCGAACCAGCCGACGCCGCGGCGATCGCCGAACTCGCCAAGTTGGACCCAGCCGTCGTGGACGCCATCACCAAGTGGGTCCAGCGGGAACCCGAGCCGACCGAGGAGAAGTAGGCGACCCCCACCCTTCGAGGGTGGGGGCTTTCGTCATGCCTGCCGACCGGCGCCCGCGACAACCCCGGCGCACCGAGGCCCGGTTGAGGATCGCGACCCAGATAAGATGCCATACATACGGATGACCGCCCCTGCCGCTCGCGCGGCGGGGGCGCTTTGCTCTGTTAGACCGGCTTGCCGTTGAAGAAGCACTGGCCGCAGGTCGTGCAGACCTTGTCGCCAGTGTCGCTGCCTAGGTGGTACTCCTTCTCGATCTGGGGATGCTCGCACGGAGGGCTGCCCTTGTCGGCCCACTCGCGGCGGACCTGAATCGCTTCATGCATCTGCATGGGGCCGACCCTACGGCTGGCGAGTCAGGTGGGTCCAGCTTCGGATGGCTGTTCATCAATCGGTCGTTAGCTGCGCAGGCTGAACAAGTCGCGTTGCGGAGTCAGCGAGTTCACCCAAAGCCTTCATCAAACGTTTCATCAACTGCTAGCGTTCAAGAACTCATCCAAAGCGTTTGATGAATTGGAGGCCGCGTGGCACTCGTGGGACTCGTCCGCGTATCAACCGACAAGCAGAACGTCGACCGACAACACGACGCCCTCGACCCGATCTGCGTCAAGGTCTTCGAAGAGAAGGTGTCCGGCAAGCTCTCCGTCGACGAGCGACCGGGGCTCAGCGCCGCCCTGGCCTACCTCCGCGACGGCGACATGCTCTGCGTCCAGGAAGTCGACCGACTCGGCCGTGACACCCTCACCGGCCTGACCACCCTGGCCGAGCTCTTCCAGCGGAACATCTCCGTCAAGGTGCTGGACGGCGTCGGCGCCGGCGAGCACAAGGAGATGAATCTCCTGCTCGAACTCGCCCTAGTGCTGGCATCGGAGCGACGCCGCGACATCGTCAAGAAGACCAAGGACGGTCTCGTCGCAGCGCGGGCGCGCGGCCGGGTCGGCGGGCGCAGGCCGGTCATGACGGAAGCCCTCACCATCCAGGCAGTAGCACTGAAGGAGAAGGGCTTCACCCTGCGGCAGATCCAGCCCCACCTGCGGATCGCCGAGGGCAAGAACAAAGGAAAGAATCCGAGCATCGGCGCCATCTCGCAGGCCCTGAGCGCTCACGACTCCCACCAGGAGAAGTCATGAGTATGTCTCCAGCAGAGTTGGCCCTCCTGTCCACCGCTCCAACTGTCTCGGCCGCTCTGTTGGATGCGGCAGGTGCGGCGCCTGCTGGCGCCATCCCTGGACTCTGCAAGGGCGTCTACGGGTCGGCCGACCCGGACGACTACGCCGCCATCGTCACCCCTGAGCACGTTCTCTCGTGGGGCGTCGCCCTGATCGCGTCAGCCCGCGTCATCGATCCGGCTGTGAGCACCAGCTGGCCGGACCGCTCTTGGTCTGCCGGGCGAACCGCCGAGACCGTCGGAGCAGCTCACCGCATCCTGACTGAATGGGCTGAAGGCCGATCGGCGCGAGACGTAGCCGACCTCTATGTAGCAGCGTCCCGGGAGGTCCGCAGGGCCGAGGACGGCTGAGCTGTTCCATGCGCCCACCCCGCGAGGGGTGGGCGTTCTGCTGTGTAGGCCTCTGCTGTCAATCGGAAGATCAGCCATTCTGCATATGCGTCAGCCATATCGCTGCCACACTGGTGAATATCCGGCTACGTCCGGGCACGGGCCCCACCCCCAGAAGGGTTCCGCCATGCCTGAACCACCAGACACGCCAACGCGGCGCCGCTTCAGCACCAGCGAACGCGCCGCCCTGTACCTCGCCGCTGACGGGTACTGCACCCGCTGCGGCACCGATCTCGAATCTGGCTGGCACGCCGACCACGTGACTCCGTACTCCCTCGACGGCCCCACCGACGTCCTCAACGGACAAGCGCTCTGTGCCCCATGCAACCTGAAGAAGGGTTCCAAGCAGCTGATGCAGCTTCGCCAGTGGCAGCGCCGCGCCGTAGACGCCTTCTATGCATCCGACTCCGAGAACTTCCTCGTCTCTGCGACGCCCGGAGCAGGAAAGACCAAGTTCTCCCTGTACCTGGCTCAGGACCTCCTGCAGCGCGGCATAGTCGACCGGGTTGCCGTGGTCGCTCCGTCCGACAACCTGCGTGTTCAGTGGGCAGACGAAGCCTCGGCCGCAGGGCTGCCCCTCTACCCGGTCGCCCCCGGCGACAGCGACGGCTACAACAAGGCTGGCTACACCGGATGCGTCGTCACCTACCAGCAGCTACTCGGCACCGGCGGAAGCCTTATGCGGCACGCCATGCGCCGCCGGACCTTCGTCATCCTGGATGAGGTGCACCACGCGGGCGACAACAAGTCCTGGGGCGAGGCGCTACGGACCGCCGTCGAACCTGCCGTGCACCGCCTCTGCCTGACCGGCACCCCATGGCGACGGGACGCCACGTCCCCGATCCCGTTCGTCCGCTACGACACGGACGGGACTGTGGCCGTCGACTACGCCTACGAGTACGGGGCGGCAGTGGCGGATGGCGTCTGCCGGCGTATCGAGTTCCACGCCTACGACGGCGAGGCCCGATGGACCGACCCCGCCCGAGTGCGGCGCTCCACCATCGAGGAGAACGGCAAGTCCCACGTCAGTGTCGAGTTCACCGCCAAGCTGGGCGCCAACATGCCCGACGAGGACGTGTCCGCCGCCCTCGACACGGTGTACGAACCAAAGTACGCCTGGATGCCGTCCATCCTGGCGCAGGCCGACGCCATGCTGACCGAGGTGCGAGAAGACGTGCCCGACGCGGCAGGCCTGGTCATCGCAGAACGGCAGTGGCTGGCCCAGGGATACGCCGAGCTCCTGCAGCAAATCACCGGCACCCGCCCGCCCGTGGTGGTATCGGACCCGAAGGCCGACCCCGGCAGCAGGATCGCCAAGTCTCAGATCGACCAGTTCCGACGAGGTACCGGGCGGTGGATCGTCGCCGTCAAGATGATCTCAGAAGGCGTGGACATCCCCCGCCTGGCCGTCGGCGTGTACGCCTCCAAGACGCAGACCCCGCTCTTCTACCGCCAAGTCGTGGGCCGCTTCGTCCGCACCAGGCCCAACGAGGAGATCAACGCCCGCCTCATCATCCCGGCCGTGCCCGAGCTGATGCGGCACGCACGAGAGATCGAAGAGGAGCTGCGACACCAGCTGGAGATCGCGGCCGAGGAGGATGCAAAGGACCGCGAGGAAGGCGGGGGATCCAGCGGGCAGGGCATGCTGGACTTCCGGACGCCCCTCTCCGCATCCGAGTCCGTCTTCGACCGCGCCATCCTTCAGGGAGACGAAGTCTCGGCTGAGGAGCTCGCGTCCGCGCAGGCAAAGGCCCAGGAGCTCGGCATCCCTCGGGCCTACGCGGCGAATCTGGTTCCGCTCCTACGGGCCCAGGCTTCCCAGGCTCAGGTCGTAGCCACAGCTCAGCCCGTACCGCAGCCGCGAGAGGCCGAGATCCCGCACTACCGGCGCGAGAAGATGCTGAGGCAGGCAGTGGAGACCCTCGCCCGCAAAGTCGCGTACCGGCGTCGGGTCCAGCCGAAGGACATCAACATCGACCTGCTTCGTGCCGGCCACCCCAAGCGGTCCAAGGCCACCGTCGAGGAACTTGAGGCGATGCTCAAGACGCTCACAGGATGGGCGGCCGAGGCGTGACGGGGAACCCGAAGAAGAACGCTGCCCTGGTCGAGGCGCTTGGGTCTTCCCTCCGCAGCGGGGAGCACGGTCTCAAGACGGGCCCTGCACTACTGGTCCGCGTGCTCAGTGAGGGGTCCTGGCGGGAGTTTGTTACCCAACGGGGGGAGGCTGTCCGGTACGACCGGTTCGAAGACTTCGTCATCAAGCAGCCACTGAAAGGACTGGGCGCCTCGATGCGTCTGATCGAGAAGCTGGTCGAGTCGATCGACGACCCGGCCCAGCGCTCAGAAGCTCAGGGGCTCCTGGAGGCCGCGACGCAGCGGCAGCATGGTGGAGACAGGCACTCTAAAGCTTTCAAGTTGCATAACATACAACTTGAAGGGCGGGCGGAGGATGACTCTCAGAGCGCGCCCTCAGGCACCTCCCGCGCTGCCGGCCTCCGTCGCCTCCGCAAGGACCGCCCCGACCTCCATGCCGAAGTCCTCGCGGGCGCACTCACCACCCACGCCGCCATGGTGAAAGCCGGCTTCCGACGCCGCATGGTCACCATCCCCGCCGACAGCCCCGAGAACGTGGCCAAGGCCTTGCGTCGCAACCTCCCGCCCGAAGCGATCGCTCAACTGGCAGAGCTCTTGTCCGCAGAATCCTGACCTCGGCTCGGACGCCCGCCTCCGCATCCAGCGGGGGCGGGCTTCTTCGTGTCCGGAATCTTGCTCTGTCATATGCCTACCGGCCCGCCTGCCTGCGGGTCTACGGTGTGACTCCGGACCATCCCGGGCCCAGCGCCCTCCCGGCTCCCCACGGGAGGGTTGCCGCGCGCCTACGCCTCGGCGTCCGGCTGCTCCTCGTACACGTGTGGCTTCCCGCCCTGCCAGGCGATGACCTCCGAGTCGCCGAGGACCAGGTCGTCGGGCGGTCGCTGTAGGCGACGCCGAGGACGGTGTCGACACCGTGCACCCGGATCACGACCCGCCGGCCACCCGACGGGGAGATCCGGTGCACGAGGATCGGCGCATGCTCCATGGATCCAGGGTGCGACGGGCCGGTCAGTCCAGCACGCCGAGCTCCGCGTCGGGCCGGCAACACTCGCAGGCCTGCAGTTGGTCAACGCCGAGGGCTCGGAGTGCCGCGTCCCTGGTCAGCGCCTGCCGCCGGAAGCCCTTGCCGCCCATCGTGCAGCCACCGACGTGCACGGTGGTCGGCCGGCGGCCCAGGTCGAGCTCCAGCTCCCACTCGGCGGGCGGGGCGGGCGGCAGGCGCGCGGACAGCTCGGCGAGCCGCTGCTCCTCGGCGGCGATCCAGCTGCGGGTCCGCTCCAGGCCCTGCAGCTGCACCCGCTCCAGGAAGCGGAGCAGGGCGAGACGGGACGGCTGAGCATCGGACACATGTTCGAGTCTACGTCGATCGGCGCACGCCGTTGTCAGTGGCCGCCGCTAGCCTGTCCGTATCCCATTCACGGGTTGAGGCAAAAGCTGCGCCTCGTGCTTCATCCGCCCCATCGGACCCCGCCCCAGGGGACAGCGCCCGGTGGGGCGGACGCACGTCAGGCCGCCGGTACGACAGTCGCCCGCAGCCATGCGGCGAGGAGACGCTGGTACTCCTCCGACCCGGCCTCGCCGCGGGCGACGAGGGCACGGATCGCCTCGTTCAGCTCGGCAGCCTCAGGGGTCGGGATCATGTCGCACAGGATAGCGATCAGGACCGACAGTCGACCCCGGCCGCCCATAGGATCAGCCCATGATTCGAGCTGTCGTTTTCGACGTTGGCGAATGCCTGGTAGACGAGACCCGCGAGTACGGGACGTGGGCCGACTGGCTCGGCGTCCCCCGCCACACCTTCGCCGCCATGTTCGGCGCGGTCATCGCCCAGGGCCGGGACTACCGCGACGTGTTCCAGGCCTTCCAGCCCGGCTTCGACCTGACCGAGCAGCGGGATGCACGCGCCGCCGCCGGCAAGCCGGAATGGTTCGGCGAGGACGACCTCTACACCGACGTCCGTCCCGCGCTCGCCGCCCTCCGCGAGGCGGGCCTCTGGCTGGGCATCGCAGGCAACCAGACCGTGCGCGCCGGCGGCCTGCTCCGCGACCTGTTCACGAAGGACGTCGACCTGATCGGCACCTCGGACGACTGGGGCGCGAGCAAGCCCGACCCGGAGTTCTTCGTCCGCGTCGCGAAGGTCGTCCCGTTCGCGGCGGAGGAGATCCTCTACGTTGGCGACCGCGTCGACAACGACCTGCGCCCCGGCGCGAAGGCCGGCATGCACACCGCGCTCATCCGACGCGGCCCCTGGGCCACCATCCAATGGGACACCGAAGAAGCGAAGAAACTGCCGACCTTCCGGGTCGACAGCCTCCTCGAACTCCCCGCACTGATCAGCGGCTTCAATTCGCGAGAGCGCTGAGCATCGCACTCCAGCTGTACAACCGGTCATCGAGAGCACGAACGCACGGCTCGCCCTGCCATTGGGCGAGCTCGCGCCGTACCCCCCACACCCGCTCCATACCCGTCGCGTACCAGTGCGTCTCCAGTAGATCCAGGGCACGGACCGCGTAGTCACAGGCCGCCTCAGGCTGACCGGCTGCCGCTTCGACCGCGGCGAGGTCGCCGAGGACGACCGTCATCTGCTTGTCCGCGTCAGCCGGCAGATCCGCCATCACGCCGAGCAGCGTCTCCCGGGCCTGCGGCAGATGGCCGGCACGCAGCTGCACGTTGCCCTTGAACGCCGCCAGACGGACCGCACTGAACCAGTCCAGCCACTCCGGGGACGGATCCTCGCGACCAGCCGCCAGGACGTCCTCGCCGTGCGCGATCAGATTCAAGGCCGTCCGCGTGTTGCCGCAGCGGGTCTCGCACTCGGCCTCCACCGCGTCCAGCCACGCCAGCAGCTCCGCGGACGCAGGACCGCGCCGGGCCGACGTCCGGGCCATCGCCATCCGCTCCACCGCGCCCGCCCGGTCACCCGCCCAGCCCGGCACGAACGCCGTATGGGCGAGGATCGCCGCCCCGAGCAGCGCATCGTCCGCGTCACCAGCGGCCTGCAACGCGCGCAGCCACGTCTCCCGCGCCCGGCCCGGCTCGGACAGATCGAAGAATTCGATGCGGCCGGCCAGCAGCCAGGACTCGGCGAGCGCCGCCGCCACAGACCTGCGGATCACACCGGCCGTCGCCGGAAGCAGGGCGGCGCCGAGCGTCGCGTGCGCCGCCACCGCCGGATGCAGCGTGGCTGGAGCCACCGTCCAGTACAGGCGCCGATGCGCCCGGGTCACCGTGGCGAAAGCCGACGCCGCCGAAGCCGGCTGCGCCGCGTTCGGGACGGCCATCGGCGCCACCGGAGGCGTCCGCAGCACCCGGCCCGCATCCGCACCCGTCGGGGCCGGAAAACCGAGATCCTCGATGCTGGTGACGTGCAGCAGGTCGACGAGAGCACGCTGAAGGTCCGAGTACGGCATCGGCGGGTTGTCGGACTCCCAGCGGCGTACCTGGCGGGCGCTGACGCTCATCCCGCGGCGAGCCAGGGCATCGGCGAGGTCCTGCTGCGAGCGGTACCCGGCTGCCTGCCGCGCCGCCCTCAGGCGCGCATTGCCTTGCGGTCGGGACATCCCAACCTCCGTATGTCGTAGGGGCGGTGGCAAGTCTCCCAGCGGGGCCGCCTTGAGGCCACGAATCACCCACATGAGACCTCATGCGTCCGCAAAGCGGCCAGCAAGAGGCCGCTTGACGTCCTCGCCCTGCGTCCGCATTCGGGCCACGCTGTGCACCACCACCCGCCGCGGAGAGCAGGGACAGCCACTGTGACACCCCAAAAACCCCTGGACGGCGACGGCCTCGACGCCGTCATCACGCAAGCCCTTGGCCCCTACGGCCTGATGCCGTCGCCGGTTGAGGTCGCCCGCCTGACAGACCAGCTACTCACCTACGGGCAGCAGGCCATCACAGCCATCGAGACCCTCCCCGAAGCCGATCGGGCGGCCTACGTCAACGCGATCCGAGACTGGGAGTACCTGACCGCCACCGGGCCGACGGGCACGACCGCAGGCATCGCGAACTGGACCTACACCCGCGGCCTCGCCCGGGTCGTGCGACACCTCGCGTCCAGCCTGCGGCCGGCCGCCACCCCCTGACTCCCGCCCCTCCTGCTGCGGCGGCTACGGGAGGGGCGGGTACCAGCCAGACCCCACTCTGCGGAATGGTTGACTCCGGACCTACTCGCTCGTAGGTTCGACCCGTGACAGGGGCGACGAGCAGGACAGGCCTGGCAAAAGTTACACATTCGCACGGGGTGCGAACCCAGCGTGTAGATAAATGCGCGCCACACCCTTCCCGGGCTGGCATATGCCAGGCAGGATGAGAGCGTTCCCCGTGGCCGAAACTGGGCATAGGGGTGCTACGGCATGAGATCCCTCGCCGGGAGGCGGAGGGCGGCTGCAATACGGAAGAGGTGGCTGAGCTTGAGATCATTCTGACCAAGCTCGGCCCGTTGAACCGTGGAGCGATCCACCTCGGCGCAGTGCGCCAATTCCTCTTGCGTCATTTTCACACCCACCCGGGCGTCACGAATTCTCAGGCCTACCCGTCGGCGGGCATCGAGGATCCAGTCGGGTTGGTCTGCGGGACGCACCTACAAAAACTGAACCGAAGATCATCATAAGTCAGCAGCTATCTAGCCGCTTCACTGACTCATTCCGATTGGGAGCCCATAGCGAGGCCCCAATCCCGGAGATGACCGCCGGTCGGCTGCGGTACCCCCTCGGCGGCCGGCCGGCGGCAACAACTCCCCAAGAACGCCGAAGCCGGAGTGCAGTCCACCCCCCAAGGTGAGCACTCCGGCTTCGGCTTGTTCGATTCAGTCCACCCCCATGGGAGACAGATGGGAGTTGATCAAGGGGAACAACCGCGTGGATCCGCTAGGAACCGCCAGGATCCGCTAGATCAAAAGGATGTCTGCCCAGGTCAAAACCCATGGCTGCAGGTCAGGGTCAGACCTTCGGCTGCTGCTGGGTGATGCAGTGGATACCGCCACCCCCGGCGAAAATCGTACGTGCGTCAACCAGTGTCACGGTCCGCTCGGGGAACAGGCCGCGGAAGATCTCGGCGGCTTCCTCGTCGCGCGGGTCGTCGAACGAGCACAGCACGACGCCGCCGTTGCACAGGTAGTGGTTGATGTAGGAGTAGTCCACCCACTCCCCGTCCTCCTCCAGCACGGTCGGCGCCGGGATCTCCACGACCTCCAGCCGCCGGCCCTGCGCGTCCGTGGAGGAGCGCAGGATGGCGGCGATGGTCTTGCAGCGCTCGTGGTCCGGGTGGGCCGGGTCGGGCTGGGTGTGGACCATCACCACGCCGGGGCGGGCGAAGGCGGCCACGATGTCCACGTGGCCCTGGGTTCCGTAGGTGCCGTAGTCGCCGGCCAGACCGTAGGGCAGCCAGATCGCCTTGGTGGTGCCGAGGTGGGCGTGGATCTCCTCCTCGACCTGCTGGCGGGTCCACTCGGGGTTGCGCCCGGCGCCCAGCTGCACGGTGTCGGTGAGGAGCACGGTGCCCTCGCCGTCGACGTGGATCGCGCCGCCCTCGTTGACCAGCCGGGTGCTGAACGTACGGGTGCCGGCGAGGTCCGAGACGTGCCGGGCGATCTTGGAGTCGTGCTCCCAGCGGGCCCACTCCTGGGCGCCCCAGCCGTTGAAGGTCCAGTCCACGGCGGCCAGTTCGCCGGCCCCGTTGGTGACGAAGGTCGGGCCGATGTCGCGCATCCAGGCGTCGTCGAGCTCCCGCTCCACCAGCTGTACGTCGTCGCCGACGTGTGCGAGCGCGTTCTCGGCGTCACCGGGCGAGACGACCAGGGTCACGGGCTCGTACGTGCGCACCGCGCGGGCGACGGCGCCCCAGGCCTCGCGGGCTTCGGCGAGCTCCTGCTCGTTGGTGAAGGTCGGGTTGGGGCTCGGCCAGGCCATCCAGGTGCGCTCGTGGGGCGTCCACTCGGCGGGCATCTTGAAGCCGTGGTCCGTGGGCTTTGCAGTCATGGCAGGGTCCTTAAAGGCTGTGCGACGTACAAGCGGTGCTGATGTACAGGCTGTGCCGCATCACAAGAAGTACAGGCGGTTGAGGGAGACCGAGTCGGCCGCTTCGGAGCGCAGCGGGTCGCCGTCGAGGGTGACGAGGCCGCTGCGCGCGTCCACGTCGACCGCGCCCACCCGGGAGTTGAGGAGGAGGTTCCCGGGGCCGATGCCGCGGGTGCCGCGGACGGCGACGCGGCGCCGGCGGGTCGGCATCTCGTCGCTCCCGAGGGCGGCCGCGGCGGCCGAGACGAAGGCGACGGAGATGTCGGCGGCGGTGGCGCCGTACGCGCCGAACTGCGGTCCGAGGACCAGCGGTTCGCAGGTGTCGGTGGCCGCGTTGGGGTCGCCGGTGACCCCGTACGCGGGGAAGCCGGACTTGAGGACCAGCTGGGGCTTGGCGCCGAAGAACTGGGGGCGCCACAGCACGATGTCGGCGAGCTTGCCGACCTCGATGGAGCCGATCTCGTGGGCGAGGCCGTGGGCGATGGCCGGGTTGATGGTCAGCTTGGCCATGTAGCGCAGGACGCGGGCGTTGTCGTCTCCCTCGCCGTCGCCTTCCAGCGGGCCGAGCTCGCCCTTCATCTTGGCGGCCATGGCGAAGGTGCGGCGGATGGTCTCGCCGGCGCGGCCCATGCCCTGGGCGTCGGAGGAGGTGATGCCGATGGCGCCCAGGTCGTGCAGCACGTCCTCGGCGCCCATGGTGCCCGCGCGGATGCGGTCGCGGGCCATGGCGGCGTCACCGGGGAGGTCCGGCTTGAGGTCGTGGACGGAGACGATCATGCCGTAGTGCTCGGCGACCGCGTCCCGGCCGAAGGGCAGCGTGGGGTTGGTGGAGGAGCCGATGACGTTCGGCACGCCCGCCATCTTGAGCACGTTGGGGACGTGTCCGCCGCCGCAGCCCTCGATGTGGAAGGCGTGGATGGTGCGCCCGTCCAGGACGCGCAGGGTGTCCTCGACGGACAGGCACTCG